>JAVXWK010001074.1:0-14637 GCA_032230575.1 Pseudonocardiales bacterium
CGGTGCCGCCGTACATCACCTGCACGCGGTTGACCATGCCCGCGACCACGCCGAGGTCGTGCGTGATCATCACGATCGCCGCGTCGGTCTCGGTCTGGATCCGCAGCATGGTGTCGAGGATCTGCGCCTGCACCGTCACGTCGAGCGCGGTGGTCGGCTCGTCGGCGATGATCACGCTGGGATCGTTGATGATCGCCATCGCGATGACCACGCGCTGCCGCATGCCGCCGGAGAACTCGTGCGGGTACTGGGAGGCGCGCTTGTCCGGCTGCGGGATGCCGACCAGCTCCAGCGACTCGATCGCCTTGGCCCACGCCGCCTTCTTCGAGACGTCATGGTGCGCGCGGTAGGTCTCGGCGAGCTGCCACCCCACGGTGTAGACGGGGTTCAGCGACGTCATCGGGTCCTGGAAGATCATCGAGATGTGCTTGCTGCGGAACGGCTGCATCTGCTTGTAGGTGCGGCCGTTCAGCTCCTCACCGCGGTAGCGGATCGAGCCGTCGATGATCGCGTTCTTGGGCAGCAGGCCCATGATCGCCATGGAGGACACGGACTTGCCGGAGCCCGACTCGCCGACGATCCCCAGCACGTCACCGGAGTTGAGGTCGAACGAGACGTTGCGCACGGCACGGACGTCGCCGTCGTCGGTCGGGAACGTGACGCTGAGATCCTTGACCGAGAGCAGTGGCGCGGTGGTGGCAGAGCTGTCGCCGGAGGGCAGGAAGTCCTCCGACAGTTCGGAAACACTCGTCATCAGGCACGCACCTTCGTCTGCCTCGGGTCGAACGCGTCGCGCAGGCCGTCACCGATGAAGTTGACGGCGAGAGAGAGCGACACGAGCACGATGAACGGACCCCAGAACAGCCACGGCCGGTTCAGGAACTGCCCGTAGTTCTCCAGCACGATCACGCCGAGCGAGGTGTCCGGGGGCTGGACTCCCAGTCCCAGGAACGAAAGCGCGGCCTCGGTGAGCACCGCGCTCGCGATCGCCAGCGTGGCGTTGACGGTGATGCTGCCGATCATGTTCGGCACGAGGTGCTTGAAGATGATCCGCGGCGTCGAGGCGCCGCAGGCCCGTGCGGCCTCGATGAACTCCCGCTGCGCCAAGGAAAGCGTCTCACCGCGGGTGATGCGGGCGATCTGCATCCAGGCGAACGACGCGAGCACCAGCGCGACGACGTACCAGCTGCCGGAGAAGCCCTTCACGACGATCGCGGCGACCGCGATCTGCGGGATGATCAGCAGCAGGTCGACGAGCCGCATCAGCGCCGTGTCGACGAAACCGCGCAGATATCCGGCGAGAGCACCGAAAATCACGCCGATGGCGGTCGCCAGGGCGGCCACGATCAACGCGATCTGCAACGAGTAGGCCGTGCCGCGCATGAGCAGCGCCAGCATGTCCTTGCCGACCTGGGTGGTGCCGAGCGGGTGGGCACCGCTCATCGGCTGGTAGGACTTGCTGGACACGTCCTCGAAGTCGTAGGTCCAGATGAACGGACCGAGGAACGCGAACAGCACCAGGAGAACGAACACGCCGAGGCTCACCATCGCGAGCCGGTGGCGCAGGAAGCGGCTCAGCACGAGCTGGCCCTGCGTGCGGGTCTTGGTGGCGTCGAACTCGTGCGAGTCGGACTGCGGAGCGCTGTTCACCACGCCGCCCTCGGACGCCAAGTTGATGTTAGCCAAGGCGAATCCTAGGGTCGAGGATGCCGTACACGATGTCGGCGATCAGGTTGAACAGCACGATCAGGGTGGCGGTGACGGCGAGCCAGCCCATCAGCATGGGCGGGTCGAACTGCCGCACGGAGCTCACCAGCAGCGTGCCCATGCCGGCCCAGCCGAACACCGTCTCTGTGATGATCGCGCCGGACAGCACGGCACCGAAGTTCAGCGAGAACAGCGTGGCGACGGGGATGAGCGCGTTGCGGAAGGCGTGCCGGAAGATCACCCGGCTCTGCGAGATGCCCTTCGCCCGTGCGGTGCGCACGAAGTCCGAGTGCAGGATCTCCAGCATCGAGGCGCGTTCGAACCTGCTGTACGCGGCGAAGCTGATCAGCATCAGCGCGATGGTCGGCAGCAGGAACGTGCCGGTGTACTTGAAGATCACGTCACCGACGCTGCCGCTGAAACCACCCGGCCGCGGACCGGCGGTGGTGAGCCAGCGCTCCAGCCCCATCGACTCCAGGACGTTGTTGAACTGGATGCCGTAGTTCTTCACGATGACCGCGACGCAGAAGATCGGCATCGAGAACATCAGGAACGCGGTGCTGGTGGCGAGGTAGTCGAAGATCGAGTACTGGCGCACGGCGGCGAGCACGCCGACCGAGACTCCCAGTGTGAGAGCGAGAAGTTCGGCACCGATGACAAGTCGTCCGGTGGTCCACAGCGCGTCGGTGACGGCCGGGAAGACAGCGGTCTTGGCCTGACCGAGGGCGATGCTCTGGCCCCAGTCACCGGACAGGAAGTCGGTGAGCCAGTTCCAGTAGCGGACGACGACGGGCTTGTCGAGGCCGAGCGAGATCTCGGCGGCCTTGATGTCGGCTTCGGTGACGTTGGGCCGGAATCGCATCTCCGCCAAGGGGTTTCCGGCGGTGGCGACGAGGACGTAACAGGCGAAGCTGCCGATCAGCAGGATGGGTATGGAGATCAGCAGGCGCCGGATGATGTAGCGGATCACGACGAGCTCCTAGGGGAAACCCGCTCGGGCGGGGCCGGACTCGTGGTCCGGCCCCGCCCGGTCAGGCGTTGCGCACTTCAGGCACTTCAGCCGAGCACGGTCACTTGGTCTGCCACTCGTTGGCGTCCCACAGCGCACCGAAGTAGCTCTGGAAGTACACGCGGTCGAGTCCCTTGAAGGCCCACATGTTCGGCATCTGGAACAGCGGCAGCGAGAGGTACTGCTCGGAGAACGCCACGTCCGCCTCGGCGAAGTACTTCAGCGAGTCGGCGATCGACGTCTGCGAGACAGCGCTCTTCAGTGCCGCGTCGGTCTTCGGGACGCTCCAGTTGGACCAGTTCTGGCCACCACCGGTCTCGTAGATCGACTTCTTCGGGCTCTTGAACGGCGAGCCGGACCACGCGAACAGCGCGACGTCGTAGTCACCCTCGCTCACGCGCTCGTCGAGGAAGTTGGAGTCGGTGTCGTCCTTGACCTCGATGCCGGCTTCCTTGCACTGGCCCTGGATCAGCTCGACGGTCTGCTTGCGGCGCGGGATGTCGGTGTGGCTGATCCGGAAGGAGGCGCGCTGGCCGTCCTTCGCGAACACGCCGTCGGCACCCTGCGTCCAGCCCGCGTCGCTCAGGATCTTCTTCGCCGCGGCCGGGTCACCCTTGGCCTTGTCGGCGTAGTTGTCCTTGTAGCCCTCGTCCTTCGGGAAGAAGAGGAGGTTGCCCAGCGGCTTGGCGTCGGCCTGGACCTCGGTGATGAGCTTGTCGATGATGTCCTGGCGCTTGACGCACATGAAGAACGCCTTGCGGATCTCTTCCTTGGCCAGCACCGGGTTCTTCATCTGCAGGTCGAGGTGCTCGAACGAGAGACCAGGACCGGAGCCGAACGTGATGCCCTGGGCGCTCAGGCCCTTGAGCTTCGTCGCGGCGTTCGCGTCGGGCTGGGCCATGGAGTTGACGGCGACCTCACCGTTCTCCAGCGCCTGCGCCTGCGCGACGGGGTCCGGGATCGCCTTCAGGACGATCTTCTTGGGACCACCGGGCTTGCCGGCCCACTTGGGGTTGCGCTCCAGCGTCACCGACTGGTTCGGCTCGAAGCCGGTCAGGACGTACGGGCCCGCACCCGGCATGAGCTCCTTGGTGAACCCGTTCCACTTCTCGTTCCAGAAGTCGGCGACCTTCTGGATGTCCGCGGCCGGGCTGTCCTTCTTGATCTTGGTGATGTCGGCGACGCCCGTCTGCTTCTCCAGGATGTGCGCCGGGAGGACGTCCGTGTTGAACAGGTCCTCGTAGTCCGGGTACGGCTCGGCGAAGGTGCCGACCAGCGTCTGGTCGTCCTTGCACTCGGCGGTCATCAGGTCGTAGCCCGTGCCACCCGCCGGCTTGAAGTACTTGCCGCCGTCGGCCTTCTTCGCCTGGCCGCTCTGGGTGAACCACGCCATGTAGAGGTCGTCGCAGTCCCAGGCCTCGCCGTCGGACCAGGAGACGCCCTTCTTGAGCTTCCACGTCACGACCTGCGGCGACTTCGAGGTGACCTCGACCGACTCGGTCGTGTCCTTGTTGATGATCACCTTGTTGTTGCCGTTGATGACGTGCGTGCCCGGCTGCACGAGAACCAGCGCGAACGTGTTGTAGGACTGGTTCGCGTCCTCAGTCGCGTTGTTGTACGCGGTGAACGGCTTGTCCGTCGACACCACGACCTGGTCGCTCTCCTTGGTGTCCGGGGCGGTGTAACCGTCCGCGGACTCACCACGAGCCGTCGCCATGTCCGCGACGCTGGAGTCGCCTCCATCGGAACTGTTGCTTCCGCCACCGCCACCGCAGGCACCCAGCACGAGAGACGCGCTGGCGACCAGCGCGATCGCCGGAAGTGCTTTGGTTCTCCTCATCGACACGTGCCCTCCTAGCACTGGGCGGCCGTGGCCAGGTCGGCATGCACGCCCATAACCGAGATGTGCCAAACGCGCCCCGAACCGGCACATCGTGGGCAGCACGGTAAGAACCCGTTGAGGCGGCGGTCACTACCTGGGAGGGTGATCGTGACCCAAAGGAAACAGGTTGTAGCGCGCCGCAATGGCCCGATTACCGGGCGGAAGCGTTCGTTGACCGGGCGCGTGAAATTCTGTCAAAGACAGCCGCCAAACGTAGCAACGCGAAAACCGCGGTCGCAAACGGTTTTCCGTTCAGCGGTTACTTGTCGAGCCGCCGCCATTCGGGTGCCTGGCTGAGCACGCCCGCGAGCGGCGCACCGGTGTCGACGCCGGACACCATCGTTGGCAGCACACCAAGAAGGTCGACTACCTGGAACAACGGCAACGCCACCGCCTGAGCCTGGATCTGCGGCTCGATCCTGGCGAGCGCGTCACTCAGAAGGATCTTGCCGTTGAGCGCGGCGTCGATGTCGGCCTGGATCGCCGGGTCGCAGAAACCGGCCGGGTTCTGCGGACTGGGCGTCCCCCCGTCCGGCGCGTCCCCGGCACATCCGTACGCACTCGCGAGCCCCGCCGCCGAGTCACCGGCGTCGACCCTCGGCACGACCGCGATGTCGATGTCCTTCTCGACCAGCTGCTTGCTGAAGAGGTCCTCGGCGTTCGGTGTGACGATCTCCGAGTCGATCCCGCGCTCGGCCAGCTGCGCCTTGACCCGGTTCGCGATGCCGGCGTACGGCTCGACCTTCTCGGGCGCGGCGATCTTCAGCTTGAGCGGCTTGCCCGCCTTCTCCCAGATGCCGTTGAGCGCGTTCCTCGCGTACCCGGCCTCGGCGAGCTGCTGGTCGGCCGCCGCCGGGTTGAGCGTGTTGCCCTGGATCGTCGCCTGGTAGCCGGTTCGGCTCGGCGGGATCACGTAGGAGTCGGCCCGGTACGTGGCGCTCGGTCCGCTCTGAGTGCCGGACGCGATGAGCGCGTCGCGGTCGAGTGCGGCGATGATCGCCTTGCGGGCCTTGAGGTCTTTCAGCTGCTCGGTTTCCGGCCGCAACAAGACCTGCACGACCTCGTTGCGCGGCACGGGTTTCGTCGTCAGGTCCTTGATCTCCTTGAGCAGGTTGACGTCGGATGCGTCTGCTCGCAGGAGAACCGCCTGATTGTCGCCTTTGGACAGTGCCTCGGTCATCGCCCTGTGCGTGGACCGGCGGATCACCAGTCGATCCAGCGTGGTCGGCACTTCCCAGTACCGGTCGCTGCGTTCGAGGATGACCTGACCGCGCTGCTCGTCGAGGCTGCTCACCTGGAACGGCCCTGCCGTCGCGGGGAAGCTGGTGCTCAGGACGTTCGACCAGGTGCCGGGCGCGTCCTTGAGGAGGTGGGCGGGGAGGAGGTTCGCGAAGAGGGTCCGCCAGCCGGGGAAGGGCTTGCCGAACGCCACCTCCACGACCTTGCCGCCTTCTCTCGCGCTCACGTTGTTGATGAGCCGGTAGCCCGCCGGGTCGACCACGCCGGGTTCGGTCCGCATCCGTTGCCACAGGTAGTAGAAGTCCTCGGCGGCGACGGGGGCGCTGTCGGACCAGCTCGCGTCCTTGCGGATCGTGTAGGTGACCGTGAACGGGTCGGCCTTGGTGACCTTGGCGCTGACCATCAGGTTGCGGTCCAGCTGCTGGGCGCCGTCCGGGCTCGGGCGGAACGGGCTGGGGAGCAGGAGGCTGCCCAGTGCCGTCGTGATCGGGCTTTGTGCGGCCAGCGAGTGCGGGTTGTAGCCGCCTGCCACGTCGTCCACGCCGACCACGATCTCGGTGACCTTCGGGCCCGTGGTGGTGATCACAGGGGCTTCTGTTTTGGGGACCAGCGGGGGTGGGGGCGTGTTCGTGCACGCGGCCGTGAGTGCCACAGCGCCGCACAGTGCGGCAGTGGTCAGCACTCCCCCGAGTCGCCTCATGGTCCTCACATTGCCAGAAGGGTGGTTGTGGTGTTCGGGCAACCCGGGTTTTGTCACCTGGGCCACGTTGGTGGACGTTGACCGGTGGTGGTGGGTTGCTTGCACGGTAGGTAGTACGGGTCACCTGGGTGGGTGGTTCGGGTCCGTGCGGTCCGCGATTCGGTGTCTGCGAGTACTGCCAACACATGATCGAAATGCCGCTGACCGCTACCGACATGGCGTGGCGGGTGCCGGGGACGACGAAGGGCGGCTGGGCCGAGGCCCAGCCGCCCTGTCAGGCGTTCAGCGGTGGAACTAGCCGCGCTGCTTCAGGCGCGAGCGCTCGCGGCCGCGCAGGTTGGCGTCGAGCGTCACCTTGCGGACGCGGATGACCTCGGGGGCCACCTCCACGCACTCGTCGGAGGCGCAGAACTCCAGCGCCTCCTCCAGGGAGAGCTTGCGGGGGCGGGCCAGGGTCTCCATCACGTCCGCCGTGGAGGAGCGCATGTTCGTGAGCTTCTTCTCGCGGGTGATGTTGACGTCGAGGTCCTCGGCGCGCGGGTTCTCGCCCACGACCATGCCCTCGTAGGCGTCGGCGCCCGGCTCCACGAAGAAGGTGCCTCGGTCGGCCAGCTGGATCATCGCGTAGGCGGTGATGGAGCCGGTGCGGTCGGCCACCAGGGAGCCGTTGTGGCGGGTGCGGATCTCGCCCGCCCAGGGGGCGTAGCCCTCGGAGACGGCGTTCGCGATGCCGGTGCCTCGGGTTTCGGTGAGGAACTCCGTGCGGAAGCCGATGAGGCCGCGGGAGGGGACCACGTAGTCGAGCTTGATGCGGCCCGTGCCGTGGCCCGACATGTTCTCCATGCGGCCCTTGCGGTTGGCGAGGAGCTGCGTGACGGCGCCGAGGTGCTCTTCTGGGCAGTCGACGGAGAGGCGCTCGAACGGCTCGTGGATCTTGCCGTCGACCATGTGCGTGACGACCTGGGGCTTGCCCACGGTCAGCTCGAAGCCCTCGCGGCGCATCTGCTCGACCAGGATGGCCAGGGCGAGCTCGCCGCGGCCCTGGACTTCCCAGGTGTCCGGGCGCTCGGTCGGCAGGACCTTCACCGACACGTTGCCGACGAGCTCGGCGTCGAGGCGGGCCTTGAGCACGCGGGCGGTGAGCTTCGTGCCGCCGTTGCGACCGGCCAGGGGCGAGGTGTTCACGCCGACGGTCATCGAGATGGCGGGCTGGTCGACCGTGATCCTGGGGAGCGCCTCGGGGGCATCGGCGTCGGCCAGGGTGTCACCGATGGTGATGTCCGCGATGCCGGCGATGGCGACCAGGTCACCCGCTCGAGCGAACTCGGCCGGGACGCGGTCCAGCGCCTCGGCGATGAGGAGCTCGGTGATGCGGACCTTGACGGGCTCGCCGTTCTCGCGGCACCAGGCCACGGTCTCGCCCTTGCGCATCGTGCCCTGGTGGATGCGGCACAGCGCGATGCGGCCGAGGAAGGTCGAGGCGTCGAGGTTCGTGACGAGCGCCTGCAGCGGGCCGTCGACGTCGACGTGCGGAGCCGGGATGTGGTCGAGCAGCACCTGGAACAGCGTGTCCAGGTTCTCCTCGTCCGGCAGGCCGCCGTCCTCGGGCTGGGTCAGGGAGGCACGGCCTGCGCGCGCGGAGGCGTAGACGACCGGCAGGTCCAGCACGGAGTCGTCGGCACCCACCTCGGACGCGAGGTCGAGCAGCAGGTCGTGGGCCTCGTCGACGACCTCGGAGATCCGGGCGTCGGGGCGGTAGACCTTGTTGACCAGCAGGATCACCTGCAGGCCGGCGGCCAGGGTCTTGCGCAGCACGAAGCGCGTCTGGGGCAGCGGGCCCTCGGAGGCGTCGACGAGCAGGACGACACCGTCCACCATCGACAGCGCGCGCTCGACCTCACCACCGAAGTCGGCGTGGCCGGGGGTGTCGACAACGTTGATGATCACGTCGCCGTCCGGCGTGTGCCTGCGCACAGCCGTGTTCTTGGCGAGGATCGTGATGCCCTTCTCACGCTCGAGCTCGCCGGAGTCCATGACCCGGTCGACGAGCTCGGCACGCGCGGAAAAGGCACCGGACTGGCGCAGCATGGCGTCGACCAGCGTCGTCTTGCCGTGGTCGACGTGCGCGACGATCGCGACATTGCGCAGGTCAGTGCGCGTCTTAAGGGCAGGCGCGGTGGCCGTGGGCACGCAGAACTCCTAGAGCTTCGAGGCGTTGGAGGGGCTCGCGCCGGACACTTCGATGCGCAGGGCCGTTCTTCATACTACCGGCTGCGTCGGCATTACCACACAAGAGTGCCCAGTGAAGTGAGCCTCACCTACTCTAGCGACACGTGTCCGAGTGGAGTGCAACCAGTGGGTAAAAAGCTCAAGAAGAAGTGCTGCCGGTCGAAGCCCCAGTGCAAGCGCTGCCCGATCCCCTTCCTGCTCAAGGAGCGGGACAAGGCCCGCAAGAAGGCCGCGAAGAAAGCCGCGAAGGCCGCCAAGAAGGCACTGAAGGCAGCTTGAGAAAGATCAGGATCCGCGCGTACGTCGACAAGGCGCTCGACCTCCTGCAGCGACATTCGATGGAGAGCGCGAAGGTCGACTGGCCGTCAACACGTGCTGAAGCTCACCTCGCCACGGCCGGCGCGAGCACTCCGGAAGACACGTACGACGCGATCCGTCACGTGATCGCCACGCTCGGCAACCCCCACACCCACCTGATCACGTCCCACCGCGCGAGCACTCCGCCCGAACCCACCGTCCCAACTGGTCGGTTGGTCGAGGCGACCGCCTGGTTGGTCGTCCCGGAGACCGACGCGCGCAACGGCGAGGCCTACGTCAGGGCCGGGCTGAGCGTCCTGAACGACCTGATCGCGAGCCGACCGACCGGTTGGGTGGTCGACCTGCGCGGCAACCGCGGCGGCGACATGCACCCGATGCTCACGGTGGTCGCACCGCTGCTCGGCGAGGGCGAAAAGGGCCGATTCATCAGACCGCGAGGGCGCCCTCACGCGTGGGGCATCCGGCGCGGTCACGTCTACAACGGCTGGAACACCGCGTTCCGGAGGGTCGAGGTCCCCGCCGCACTCGACGCGCGGGTGGCGGTGCTCGTCGACGGCCTCACCGCGAGCTCCGGCGAGGCGGTGCTGATCTCGTTCCTGGGCGCGGAGAACGTCCGCACGTTCGGCGAACCGACAGCCGGCTACGCGACCGCGAACCAGGCGTTCAAGCTGCCCGACGGCGCGCGGCTCGCGATCACCACGGCGCACATGGCCGACCGCACCGGCCGCGTCCACGGCAACACGCCGATCGCGCCCGACACACCGATTTCCAACTCAAGCGGCACCGGCGATCGCGTACGTGACGCCGCGATCGCGTGGCTCGAACAAGAGCGCTAACCCTGCAGCACGGCCTCGTTCAGCTTCATCAGCTCGGGCGCCGTCCTCGTCGCCTCGAACTCGCAGATCTCGTACTTCACCAGCTTCTGCTCGGCCCACGGGTCCGTGGCGAGCAGCGCTTCGAGCTTGCCGCGGGGCATCGGCCGCGTGATGATCACGCCCCCGACCCTCGGCACCTGACGCCCTGAGGCGAGGAAGAGACCTCGCTCGTACTGCTTCTCGACCCACGCTCGGTGGTCGGGGAGGGCGTAGTCGATCTGTTCCAGTGGCGCGGAGTACTTCAGCAGCACGATGAACATCCTTCAACGGTAGTCCTATACTGCTGAACATGCGCACGATGAACTCCTTCTGGTGGGCCCCTTTCAGGCGGCCGGAGTAGCTGTGCGCTGACGCACCCACTGGCCGCCCGGGACGGGCGGCTTTTTTGTGCGTTTCGTCCGGGCGGTCCTTACCCGTTAGGACCAATGTCATGATCCGACTCTCCGCCATCACCCCGTCCGGCCAGGTCCACTTGGGCAACTACCTGGGCGCACTGCGGACGTGGGCTCGCGAGGGCACGCAGGACGACGTGTACTTCATCAGCGACCTGCACGCGATGACGTCGTCGCACAACCCGCAACGTCTGCGATCCATGACGCGCGAACAGCTCGCCGTGCTGATCGCGAGCGGGATCGACCCGGAGAGCACCTGCGTCCAGAGCGACCTCATCCGCGAACTGGGGGCGCTCAACTGGGTTCTGGAGTGCACCTGCACCTACGGCGAGGCCGCGCGCATGATCCAGTTCAAGGAGAAGTCGCTCGGCCGCGAGTCCGTGCGCCTCAGCCTGCTCACCTACCCGGTGCTCATGGCCGCGGACATCCTGTTGCAGGGCACCGCCGAGGTCCCGGTCGGCGAGGACCAGCTCCAGCACGTCGAACTGGCCCGCGCCCTCGCCCGCCGCTTCAACCACGCGTACGGCGAGGCGTTCATCGTCCCGACGGCCGTGGTGCCGAAGGTGGGCGCGCGCATCAAGGACTTGTCGGACCCGACGCGCAAGATGGACAAGTCCGCCCAGAACTCCACGGGCGTCGTGTTCGTCCTGGACGACCCGGACCTGGTGCGCCGCAAGGTGCGCCGCGCCGTGTCGTCGACCGAGGGCATCGCGAACCTGACCGAGATCCTCGGCTCCTGCACCGGCAAGGAACCCGAGGACTACACGAGCAGGTTCTCCGACCTCAAGAACGTCGTGGCGGAAGCCGTGATCGAGGAGCTGCGCCCGGTCCGCGACCGCACGCTGGAGCTCCTCGCCGACCCGGCGGAACTGGACCGCATCCGCAAGGCGGGCGCGGAAAGGGCTCGCGACCGCGCCCAGCACCGCCTGGACGCGGCCCTGCGCCTCTCCGGACTCACGTGAGGAGCACCTGAAGGGCTGGCACCAGCACCCGGTCGGCGGGCAGCCAGTCCACCCCGGCCAGCTCGTCGGCGGTGAGCCACCGGACAGCGTTGTGCTCCAACGCTTCCGGCTCACCGCCGCCGAGCGATGCCGCGTAGATCCGCAGGACCACGTCCTTCTTCAACGGCACGTCCGGCCCGATCTGCTCACCGGCGACGACCGCCACACCGAGCTCTTCCTCGCACTCCCGCACGAGCGCGTCTTCCGGCTTCTCCCCGGCCTCGACCCGTCCGCCGGGAAGTTCCCATTGCCCCGCATGGCTTTCCGGGAACGCCCGCTGCTGAGCCAGCAACCGTCCATCCCGGACGATCGCCGCCCCGACCACGACCCGCGCCTCCCGCAGCTCAGCGCACCGCTCCGCCAGCAACGCCGACCGCTTCTGCAGCACCCGCAACGCCATCCCGCGCCCGACCGTCACGTCCGCGAACCGCCCGACCACGCCACCGACAGTCGTCCACCCGACCCGGTCGACCACCATCGTCCCGGCCCCGGTGACCACGAGATCCGTGTGCAGCTCCAGAAAATCCCCAGCCGCCGACACACCGGACAAATCAGCCCGCGTGACAGTCAGCCTGACCCCGAGCGGCCCGGTCAGCACATCCCCGAGGCACAACAACGGCCCAGGCACCTTCACCCCGAACCCCGCGATCAACGCGGTCTCCAGCAAGGCACCCGCAACCACCGAAACAGGCGCGTCGACCAGCGCCGACGCTCGCAACTCTGGCACCAGAGCTTGCTACCAGGACGGCCAGCGGATCTCCAAACGCGCACCACCGGCAGGTGACTCGGCCGCCCTCACCGACCCGCCCCTCCTCCGCACCAGATGCGCCACCAACGCCAGCCCCAGCCCGAACCCGCCGGACGAGCGCCCACGATCCTCCTCAACCCGGTAGAACCGGTCGAACACCTTCGCCCGGTGCTCAACGGGAATCCCGTGCCCGTCGTCATCCACGATCAACCGCACGTCCCGCCCCACCGGCACCAACGTCACGGTGATCGTCGAAAACGCATACCGAGCCGCATTCCGCATGAGGTTGTCCAGCACCAGCTCGACCTCGGACCTGGTCGCCGACACCAGACAAGCCGACGGCGGCGCGTTCAACCGCACCAACAGCTCCGTGTCCAACCGGGACATGGCCGCCTCGGCCTCCAACACGAGATCCACCGCCTCAGCCCGAGGCGGCGCCCCCGTGTCCGCCCGCGCCAGGATCAACAGCGCATCCACCAGCGCACTGAGCCGAATCGACTCCTCGACCACCGACTCCAGCACCTCGATCGAGAAGTCCGGATCCGGATGCGCCACCGCGACCTCGGCCTGCGCCCGCACCGACGCCACCGGCGACCTCAACTCGTGCGCAGCGTCCCCCGTGAACCGCCGCAACCGATCACTGGCTTCATCCCGCCGAGCCAGCAACGCGTTCAACGCCTCGGCCAACGCCTGCAACTCGTCCCTGGACGGCGGCACCGGCAACCGCTCCCCGTGCGGCAGCTCCCCAGCAGCGACCCGCATCCGCTCCACCGGCCGCAACGACGACCGCACCGACAACCAGGTGGCGATCCCCACGAACCCGGCCACCAACGCAGCAGCCACAGCCAACCACCGCGTCCCCAAGGTGTTGGCCTTCTCGTACCCGAGCAACGTACTTCCGTAGACCTCGAGCCGAGGCGTCCCATCGGCGGCGAACACCACCCGCCCCCGCCACCGCTGCGCCGAAGCCCCCTCCAGCCGCAACACCGGCTCGCCACTCTTGAGCGTGCGAATGTCTTGCGACGTCAACGGAAGCGGCGCCCCACCATCCACCGGCACCCCGGACACGTCCAGCACCCGAGGCGGCGCCTTCGCCAACTCCTGATCAACCGCAGTGATCTGAATGATCCCGATCAGCGCAGGCGCCAGCCCCGTGAACGCCACCAAACACAACAACGCCACCCCAGTGGCCACCACTGTGATCCGAAAGCGCAACGTGCGCCGAAACCACCAGCGGCGAGGATTCACTTGTTCCCCAACGCACTGTCAAGGTCCGGAGTGGACGCTATGTATCCGTGCCCCCGCACGGTCCGCACCACGTCCCCACCCCCCACAGCCTCCAACTTGCGCCTGAGGTACCCCACATAAACCTCAACCGCATTCCTGGTCGCCGCCTGCTCGTCCCCCCAAACAGCACGCAACAACTCGTCCTTCGTCACCACCGACCCGGCCCTCGAAGCCAACACGTCCAGAACCGCGTACTCCCGAGGACTCAGCGAAACATCGTGCCCACCCCAACTGACCTCACGCAGCGCGCGATCAATGACCAGGCTCCCCAACGTCAGCTTCCGCCGCGCCCCTCCGCCTCGTCTGAGGAGGGCTCGAACCTGCGCCACCAACACCACAAAGCTGAACGGCTTGACCAGGTACCCATCGGCCCCGAGATCGAGCCCGTCCGCCTGATCGATCTCCCCGTCCTTGGCCGACACCATCAACACTGGCGTCCGCACCCCATCGGCCCGCATGCGCTGCAACACCCGGTACCCGGACAGCCCGGGCAACATGATGTCCAACAGCACCACGTCGAAGGCCCCGGTCAACGCCACCCTCAACGCGGTGGGCCCATCCGCGGCGGTGACGACTTCCATCCCCTCAGCCGCCAGCCCACGCTCCAACGCCCGACGCACGCCGACTTCGTCGTCCACGACCAGCACCCGAGGCTTCACACGCACAGCATGCCGCGCTCTCAGCTCGACCGCCCGCAAGATCTCAGCCGACTCTCAGAAAGCACCTGGAAACAGGCACAAAACCGCAGCTAGAAGTAGTCTCAGCACCATCTCAGCAACCCCACTTCAAGCTGTAACCACAAGCCCTTGGAGGAGGGGACCAAATGATCAACCGAAAGGTGACCCTGGCCGCATCAGCGGCCGTCGTGGTCACCGGCGCGGCAGGCCTGAGCCTGCTAGCCATGCCAGCAGGCGCAGGCCAGCCACCATCTCTACCGACAGTCTCAGCAGAGTCCCTGGTAGAGCAGGTTCTAACCGCAAAGCCAGGCGCGTTCGGCGGCACCGTGGAAGTCGACAACAAACTCGGCCTCCCCCAGATCGCCGATATCCCGCAACTGGCAGACGGCAAGCACAGCGCCAGGATCTGGACGGACGGAAACGGCAAGCTCCGGCTGGCTCTCCCGGACGGCCAGTCCGAGCAGACGATCGTCGACGACGGCACGACCACGTGGTCCTGGAACTCCCAGGACAACGAGGTCACGAAGTCGGAGCACAAGGCCGATGCCAAGGACGAGGCCAAGCCCGAGGACA
>JAVXWK010001100.1:0-3771 GCA_032230575.1 Pseudonocardiales bacterium
CCGCCCAGATCCGGATGATCCGTCCGCTGTCGGACAAGCTGAAGGCGTCGCTGAAGTTCGACCAGCCGTCCTACGCGGCGGGCGCACAGGTCGGCCTCACCGCGTCGATCAAGAACGAGACCGGCAAGCCGATCAACGTCAGGGGCGAGTGCAGCAGCGGCTCCTACGGGCCCTACATCGGCAACGACGGGGCCGCATGGGGTCCGCTGGCCAGAGGTGCGGCCGGCGTGGAGATCGCTGACGGCGCGACGTTCACCGTGCACGTCGACTCGCCGATGCCCGCGCCGTCGCCGGACTACGGCCACGTCAGCATCTTCTGCTCGTTCGGGCCGGACTTCGGCCAGGGCGTTCCGTTCGCCTCCGCCAGCACCAAGGTGCCGGGCGCGACGCACACGTTTCGCGGCAGCATCGTCACCGGCGACTTCATGAACCCGGCGAAGGTGCCGAACGTGAAGGTCGTGCTCCTCGACCCGGCCACCAACCGGCCGGTCGCGAGCACCACCGCGGACGCCGAGGGCAAGTGGGTCTTCCCGGACCTGCCGGTCGGCCCGTACAAGCCGGTCGTGGTCGGTCCGTGGCGGGTCATGGACGAGCTCTGGCAGGAAGGCGAGGGCTTCGGCAACGTCCGCGGCCAGGACTACGAGTCGTGGATCTGGGTTGCACCGGGCCCTGACGTCACCGACCCCGAGCCCGCCACCGAGTACACGATCACGGCCGTCCACGACAAGGACGCGGACGGGCGGCCAGAGCAGGGTGAGGAGATCAGCGGCCTCAAGATCTCCTTGCGGGACAAGGTGACCGGCGCTGTGGTCGCCGAGCGCACGACGGGTCCGGACGGCAAGGCCGCTTTCAAGGGCGTTCCGGCGGGGACGTACTGGGCCAGGCCCGAGGGCTCCTGGATGTTCCAGGGCGGCTACGGCGCGTGGGACGTGATCATCGGTGGACCGGGCAAGGAGTCCACGTTCTTCCTCGTGCCGGGCGTGGCCGCCGCGGAGACGCGAGGCCTCGTGCGCTTCGAAAAGCAGAGCTACGAGTCGCACGAGAAGGTGCGGTTCTGGGCGACAGTCACGAACATCGGTGGCAAGACCGCCGAGAAGGTCCGGCTCGACTGGCCGGTCCTCGCGGTCGACCTGCCGCGGGACCTCTGGGGCGACTTCTCCTACGGCGGTGCGGGCATCCAGCTCGCGCCTGGCGAGTCCCGCACGTTCGAGGGCTTCGGCAACATCCACGACACCTACAACGGCAAGCTGTCGATTCACAGCGGCATCGAGTACCTGGGCCGGCCGAACCCGCACCAGAGCGCCCTCTACGGCGAGGTCGCCGTTGTGCAGACCAAGGGTGACCTCAGCGGCGTCGTCTACACCGACAAGAACCGCAACGGGCAGCAGGACGCCGGCGAGGCCGCCTCTGGTGCCGTGGTCGATGCCTACGGCGGTGTGCCGTCGGGCTCGCTCAGGACCACCACGGACGCGGAAGGCCGCTACTCGTTCAAGGGCATCCCGTCGGGCGACTACAACGTCAACTACACCCTTGCCGACGGCTGGATCGTCCATGTGTACGACGCTGGCGAGGTCGTCCGCGTCCAGCCGGGCGCACCGGTCCAGCTGACCGCACGTGCGGACCGTCCGTTCAGCGAGTCGCTCAGCGCGACCCTGACGCTGGACAAGGACGTCTATCAGGCCGGCGAGGTCGCCACGGTCACGATCACGCTCACGAACTCGAGCGATCGGGCCATCAGCGGCATCCAGGCGGGCTGCAACCGGATCGGCGACGAGCACCACCTCGGCGGCACACCGAGCAACCCCAACCCCGAGGGCTGGGGCGACCTCGGCGGCGAGGGTGTCACCGTCGGTGCCGGTGAGACGAAGACGTTCATCGTCAAGGAGAAGGTGCCGCAGGCCGCTCGCAACCGTGGCAAGGTCGTCGCGGCGTGCGACTTCGAGCCGAACCCCGGTTACAACACCGACGGCCCGTTCGCAGGCGACTCCGCTCGCGTGCCCGGCGGGTTCGGTTCGCTGGCCGGCCCCTTGTTCCACGACCGCAACGGCAACTGGACGCTCGACGAGGGCGAGGCCATCGGCAACACCCGGATCATCCTGCACGACCGGGAGCTGGGTGTTGACGTCGCCGAAGCCGTTTCGGACGCGAAGGGCCAGGTGCGCTTCGATCACGTGCCCGCCGGTGAGTACTGGGCGCGGGTCGACGGGCCCTGGAAGTTCGAGGGTGAATGGGGCGGCCACCAACAGATCTCTGGTGACTACGACGCCCGCACGAGCTTCGTCGTCGTGCCCGTCGAGCAGCCGCGGCCCCCGGCCGGTGGTGGCGGCAACACTCCGCCCGCATCGGCTGGTGGTGACGCGCTCGCCAAGACCGGTGCCGGCGTGCTGGGTCTGGGCCTGATCGGTGCGCTGCTGGTGGCCTTCGGGTTCGCTGCCAGCGTCATCGGGCGCCGCCGCGTCGCATAACTGAATTTCCACCAACAGGGCCCGCACTCATCCTGAGTGCGGGCCCTGTTGTCATAAGCGCCACACTTCGTCGTCCCGAATGGAGTGTTAGCGTCGCTAACCATTGGGTACCTGGGGGTGACATGACAGGTGATATGACGGTCTGGGAAGCAATCGCGGTGGTCATCGCGGGTGTGTTCGCAGGCGGCATCAACACCGTCGTCGGCAGCGGCACGCTCGTGACGTTCCCCGTGCTGCTCGCTGTCGGTTACCCGCCCGTGGTCGCCAACGTCTCCAACAGCCTGGGCCTCGTGCCCGGCTCGCTGTCCGGCGCGTGGGGCTACCGCGAGGAGCTGAAAGGGCAGAAGTCGCGCATCGCCCGGCTGCTGCCCGCGTCGATCCTCGGTGGTGTGGTCGGCGCGATCCTGCTGGTGACGTTGCCGGCCAAGGCCTTCACCGCGATCGTGCCGGTGCTGATCGTGATCGCGCTGGTGCTCGTGGTGATCCAGCCGTGGCTCAACCGGCGGCTCGCTCACCGTCGGGGGAACAACGACGGCGGTGTGCTGCTGTGGATCGGGGTGTTCCTCGCCGGCATCTACGGCGGGTACTTCGGGGCCGCTCAGGGCGTGCTGGTCATGGGGATCATGGGCGTGCTCGTGAACGAGCACCTGCAGCGGATGAACGCGCTGAAGAACGTGTTGACCGCGTTCGTGAACCTGGTCGCCGGGGTCATGTTCATCTTCATCGCCGACGTGGCTTGGCCGGCGGTGTTGTTGCTGGCTGTCGGGTCGGTGGTCGGTGGTCAGATCGGGGCCAAGATCGGCCGCAAACTCCCACCCGCCGTGTTGCGCGGCGTCATCGTCGTGGTGGGAGTCGCGGCGATCGTTCAGCTGCTCACGAAGTGAACGCGCGGGCGGCGGCCAGGAAGGCGTCGTTCTCGTCCGGCTCGCCGATCGTCACGCGGGTGCCTTCGCCCACGAACGCGCGCACCACGACCTTGTGCGCCAGGCAGTGCTCGTTGAACGCCGCGGTGCGCTCACCCAGGGGCAGCCACACGAAGTTCGCCTGCGTCTCCGGCACCTCGTAGCCCATCGCCAGCAGCTCGCCGCGGACTCGGATGCGCTCGGCGACGATCGCGCGGCAGCGGATCATCAGCTCGTCCTCGGCGTCCAGCGAGGCCATCGCGGCCACCTGCGCCAACGCGTTCACCGAGAACGGCACGTAGACCTTGCGCAGTGCGTCGGCGACAAGAGGCGGGGCGACCGCGTAACCGATCCGCAGGCCCGCCAGGCCGTAGGCCTTGGAGAAGGTGCGCAGCACCGCGACA
>JAVXWK010001122.1:0-5763 GCA_032230575.1 Pseudonocardiales bacterium
GTTCGCCTCTGACTCGCCGTGCCGGACGAAGTAGATGGCCATGTGTCCAGTGAAGACGGTCGCGGTGAGCCTCCGCTATGCGAATCTGACGAAGAAAACAGCTGCTGTCCACCACACATTGCTGAGCAACGGCCAGTGATGGGCAGAGCTGTTCGGGGTGATGGCGCGTCCGCGCCGCGCATCTCGCTCTTCGCTCAGATTTGCCTGCGCATTGCGGACTTCAGGGAGTCTCCAGGTTGGTGAGGGATATCCCTTCGATCGGCGGGCCTCCTTGTTTGCGCGCAGATCGCCCGTTCCAGATTCGGCATGCGAGAGCCGCTTGTGGAAGTGATCCGGTGAGCGATGTCGAAGCCGTGAGGAGAGCGGCGATGAATGTCGTGGAAGAACTGCTCGAAGCCGGCCTCGAGGAACTCGCCCGGCCGGAGGATCAGCAGCAGCAGCACGATCACCGGGCGCATGCCCGGCAGCATCACGTGCCAGAGCCTGCCGCGCCGTCCAGTGCCACGGCCGGCGGCTCGCCCTGCGCCAGGAGGGCGCGACGCTCATCAACACCGCGCGCGGATCCCTGGTGGACACCGCCACCCTTCACCCACCACTGCGCGACCGGGCGCCTCGACGCGGTGCTCGACGTGACCGATCCCGGCCCGCTGCCGCCAGGCCCCGCTCCTGCGGCTGCCGAACGCGTCGATCAGCCGCCGAAGGAGCAGGTGACTGGTCGAACACCCTTACCGTACAACGGGAACCCCGCGCGGCACCACCTTCCGCCGCCCCGCCCGCAAGCGTGCGGCATTGTCCGCCCAACGGCGCGCACGAACTCCGTCCTCGGAGTGGTTTCTCTGTTCAGCCGACTGGATCGGCGATAGCAGCAGATCCATCCACATAGGACAGCGGGGGCAGGCGTTACCTGGTAGCACCGAACGGGCCTCACCGCGATCGGAAGGCAACACTCACTCAGCCCGCAGGCACGTGGAGACGCACCAGGCGGTACCGGATCGTAGGCGAGCGACAGCGGAGAGGCCTGCTGTCGGACCATCCAAATACGACCACACCTGCTCGGCGCGGAGAGTCACGACTTCGGATCGCTCATCGCCCGTCATGTCGCCGTCCAGTCGCACCCGGTGCCCCGCGTGCCACCTCTTCCTCCACGAGCTCCTATCTCTGTGATCGTGCACAGCACATGTGCCGTCGAACTTCCAGTTCATGACCGTACATTTCGCCTATTGAAAGTGTCGAGCCTGTATCACTACTGTGAACGTGCACAGTCCAGCACCTCCCACCCCCGACATCGGAGGAACGGATGCAGCGCCGCACCGCCCTCAGCGCCATCGCTCTCATCGGCACCCTGACGCTCGCCGCGTGCAGCGGTGGCGGAACACCGTCGGCCGAGGGGCCGGTCGAACTGACCATGTGGTCATGGGCGAGCTTGCAGAAGGTCGCGGACATCTGGAACGCCGACCATCCCGGCGTCAAGGTCACCGTGCAGGAACAGGGCGGTGGCGACGAGCTCGTCACCAAGGTCATCACCGCCGCGAAGGCGGGTGACGGGCCGGACCTGGTCCAGGCGGAGTACCAGATGATCCCGACACTGGTGTCCAACGACGTACTCGCCGACATCACCGAGTTCGCCGGTGGAGCCAAGGACAAGTTCACCGGGAACGTCTGGAAACAAGCCACCCTGGACTCCGCGGTCTACGCGATCCCGCAGGACACGGCCCCGCTCGCGTTCTACTACCGCGAGGACGTCTTCACGCAGCTGGGACTCACGGTGCCCACCACCTGGCCGGAGTTCGCGGACGTCGCGCGGCAGGTCAGGCAGAAGGACCCCAACCGCGCGCTGACCACGTTCTCCAGCAACGACACCGGCCTGTTCGCCGGACTGACCCAGCAGGCAGGAGCGACCTGGTGGTCGGCCTCAGGAGACACCTGGAAGGTCGCCATCGACTCCGAGGCGTCCCGCAAGGTCGCCACGTTCTGGGGCGATCTCGTGGCCGAGGGCGTGATCGACAACCAGCCGATGTACACGCCCGCCTGGAACAAGGCGCTCAACGACGGCACGCAGATCGCCTGGGTGAGCGCGGTCTGGGCGCCGGGCGTGCTGGTCACCAGCGCACCGGACACCAAGGGCAAGTGGCGGATGGCTCCGCTGCCGCAGTGGACCGCGGGCTCGAACACGACCGGTAGCTGGGGCGGCTCCACCACCGGCGTCACCGCCAAAGCGGTGAAGAACGGCCGCGCGAAGGCCGCCGCCGAGTTCGCCACCTGGCTCAACACTGACCCCAAAGCCGTGGCGGCGCTGGTGAAGGAGGCCGGTGTCTACCCGGCCGCGACCGCCGCGCAGACGAGCGGCGCGCTCACCACGCCGGAGTTCTTCCCCAACCAGCCCGACTTCTACCAGCAGGCCGCCGAGCTCGCGAAGGGCACCGCCGCGGCGAGCTGGGGGCCGAACGTCAACGTCGCCTACGGCACCTTCAAGGACGCTTTCGGCAAGGCCGCCACGGAGAAGTCGTCGTTCCCGGCCGCGCTCAAGACCGTGCAGGACGCCACCGTCGCGGACATGAAGAAGAACGGCTTCAAGATCGAGGGCTGAGACATGGCTTCCACCTGGACTGACAGACGGCTCGCGCCCTACGGCTTCCTCACTCCCGCAATCGTCCTTTTCGGACTCTTCTTCGCGCTGCCGATCGGCTACGCCCTTTACCTGAGCCTCCACTCGGTTCAGGTGAAGGGGCTCGGACTCGGCAGGAACGCGCGCGAAGAGGTGTGGGTGGGGCTGGACAACTTCACCGCCGCGCTGTCCGACCCCGAGCTGCTGGCGGGTGCGGGCCGGGTGTTGCGCTACGGCGCGATGCTCGTGCCCGCGATGCTCGGACTGGCACTGCTCTTCGCGCTCCTGCTGGACATGCCGCGGACGCGGTTCAGCGGTTTCTCGCGGCTGGCGATCTTCCTGCCCTACGCGGTGCCCGGCATCATCGCGTCACTGCTGTGGGGCTTTCTGTATCTGCCGAGTGTCAGCCCTGGTTACTTCCTCCTCAGGGCGGTGGGATTCAGCGGGCCGGATCTGTTGCAGGGCGACTGGTTGTTCCTGGCGCTGACGAACATCGCAGTGTGGGGAGGCACGGGCTTCAACATGATCGTCATCTACACGTCGCTGCGTGCCATCCCACCCGAACTGTACGAGTCCGCGCGGCTGGACGGCTGCTCGGAGGCCCAGATCGCGTGGCGGATCAAGATCCCGCTGATCATGCCCTCGCTCGTGCTCACCTTCTTCTTCTCCACCATCGCGACGCTTCAGGTCTTCGCCGAGCCGATGACGCTGCGTCCACTGACCAACTCGCTGAGCTCGACCTGGAGCCCGTACATGAAGGTCTACCGGGACGCCTTCATCCAGGGCGGCCTGCACTCGGCCGCCGCCACGGCGGTGGTGATCGCGGTGGTGACGCTGACGCTGTCGTTCGGCTTCCTCAAGGTGGTCAACAGGCGTGCCGCGGAGCGCACACCATGAGCGCCATGCTGGTCGGGCCGCGCGTGAAGCCGTCCGTGTCGGCGCGGGCGGCGCGCCGTACCTCGTGGCTGCCGACGTTCCTGCTGCTGCTGGGAGCGGTCTACTGCCTGATTCCCGTGCTGTGGGTGCTGATGGCCGCCACCAAGAGCCGCAGTGAGCTGTTCAGCACGTTCACCTTCCTGCCCGGCAGCGGGCTCTGGGCCAACCTCTCCGAGCTGACGGCCTACCGCGACGGGGTGTACTGGCTGTGGATGCTCAACTCGGGGCTGTACGCCGGTGTGGGCGCCCTGTTGTCCGCAGCGGTGTCCGCGGTGAGCGGGTACGCCCTGGCCAAGTACTCCTTCCGCGGCCGCGGCGTGATCTTCACCGTGATCCTGGCCGGGGTGCTGATGCCGCCGATCGCCCTGGCCGTGCCGCAGTACCTGCTGCTGGCGAAGGTCGACCTGGCGGGGTCCTACTGGTCGGTGCTGCTCCCCAGCATCCTGAGTCCTTACGGCATCTACCTCGCCCGTGTCTACGCCGCCGCGGCGGTGCCCGACGAGGTGCTGGAGGCAGCACGGGTGGACGGCGCCCGCGATCTCCGGCTCTTCACCTCGATCGCGCTTCCGATGATGCGGCCGGGCCTGGTGACGATTTTCCTGTTCCAGTTCGTCGCGATCTGGAACAACTTCCTGCTGCCCTACGTCATGCTCTCCGACGACGAGACCTTCCCGGTCACCGTGGGTCTCTACACTCTGCTCCAGCAGGGCGCGAGCAAACCGGCGCTGTACACCCTCGTGATCACCGGTGCGCTGCTGTCGATCATCCCCCTGATCGCGTTGTTCCTCGGTCTGCAGCGCTACTGGCGCGTCGATCTGCTGACAGGAGCCGTGAAGTCGTGACCACCAGCCGCCGCGATGAGGGCCAGACGACGGACACCGAGCCACGACGGCGCGCGCACCCGCGGGGGAAGCGACCGCCGACCATTCTCGACGTCGCCGCACACGCCGGCGTGTCGCGCGGCACCGTCTCCCGCGTCCTGCAGGGCGGGCACAACGTCAGCCCGGCCTCGCAGGAGGCGGTCCACGCCGCCATCCGCAAGCTGGGCTACGTGGTGAACCGGGCGGCCCGCAGCCTGGTCACCCAACGCGCGGGTTCGGTGGCGTTCCTGCTGTCGGAGCCCCAGGAGCGGTTCTTCGAGGACCCCAACTTCACCACCCTGCTGCGCGGCTGCACCACCGCACTGGCCGAACACGACATCCCGCTCATCCTGATCACCGCCGGTACCGAGGCCGAACGCCGCCGCATCGCCCCGTTCCTCTCGGCACACCACGTCGACGGCGTGCTGCTGATCTCCTCGCACCGCGGCAACCCGATGATCGACCACCTCCGCCGGGCCAATCTGCCGTTCGTCTGCTGCGGTAAGCCGCTCGGCGAGCGTGACGCCGTGTCCTATGTGGCGGCGAACGACCGTGAGGGCGCCAGGACCATGGTGCGTCACCTGCTCGAGTCCGGCCGCAATCGCGTCGCGACCATCGCAGGCCCTCAGGACACGCCCGGCGGACTGGAACGCCTGGACGGCTACCGCGCGATGCTCACCGAGCGCGGCATCGCCTACGACAAGCGGCTGGTGGCGATCGGCGACTACAGCCGGGCCAGCGGTGAGGCCTGCATGCAACAACTGCTGATCAACGCACCGGACGTCGACGCGGTTTTCGTCGCGTCCGACCTGATGGCCGACGGCGCGTTGATGGCGATCGAGCGGGCGGGCCTGCGCGTCCCCGATGACATCGCTGTCGGCGGCTTCGACGACTCACCTGTCGCGTCCGCCACCCATCCCCCGCTGACAACCATCAGGCAGCCGTGGGATCGCATCAGCGAGATGATGGTGCGCCGGCTGCTGGCCCAGATCGACGGTGAAGGGCCTGCCACGGTGATTCTGCCGACCGAACTCGTCGTCCGCGAGTCAGCCTGATTCAACAGGGTTCGTCGAATGTGACAGTCGAATTTCGACGAGACTGTGCACGTTCCCAGAATTCCATTGACTCGCACTTGAAACGATCAGTCACATGCGGTTCCATCAGAGCGAATCGTGCGTCCATAGGAGCTGTGCACGTTCACAGCCCTATGCCCCGCACGAACCCGAATTCACTCGATCAAAGGAGATCGAATGACCGCGTACGGGTTTCGCCGTGCGGGGAAGGCCGCCTCCCTGCTGGTGGCCGTCGTGCTCCCCGCGGCGCTGGTGACCCCTGCTGCCTCCGCCGCGAACACGCTCAGCA
>JAVXWK010001128.1:0-6760 GCA_032230575.1 Pseudonocardiales bacterium
TTGTGGACGTTCCCATTGGCTGTCCGCGGTGCAGCCACCCATCACACGGGCAGGCGGCTGCACCGGTTCATTCCAGCTGAGTGAGCCAGGACACAAGATCAGTCGCAGATGCGGCGACGGTCCTTGCGCCACACCACCGCGACGGACGGACGAGGCTGCGAGGTGCCACCGTCCGGCCAGTGCGACAGCGGGTTGTTCGCCGAGGCGCCGTCGATCTCACCGGGGTGCTGCACGGACACCAGCACGAAGTCCTCGGTGACGACCGGGCCGCAGGTCTCCGCACCCTTGGGCACGGTGAGGAACTGCTTCACCAGCCCGCGGCGCTTGCCCTCGACCGGCACCGCGAACAGGCCGTCATTGGACCCCAGGGCGTTGCCGTCCGTGGAGATCCACAGGTTGCCGTGGCTGTCGAACGCCACGTTGTCCGGGCACGAGATCGCGCTGACCTGCGACTTGTCGTAGCCGCCGAAGTACGTGCCCGCGTCCTTCGGGTCACCGCAGACCAGCAGCAGCTTCCACGAGAACTCGAGCGCCGTGTTGTCCGAACGGCGCTCCTCGATCTCGAGGACGTGGCCGTGCTTGTTGTTGACGCGCGGCGCGATCTCGGTCGGGCCTTCCTTGCCCGCCTTGCCGCGGTCGGTGTTGTTGGTCAGCGCGGCGTAGATCCGGCGGTTGTGCAGCGAGGGCTCGACGTCCTCGGGGCGGTCCATCTTCGTGGCACCGACCTTGTCCGCGGCCAGGCGCGTGAAGACGTAGACCTCCTCGGCCGTGAAGCCGGGGACGAACGACTTGTCGCCGGCGGCCAGCGGGATCCACTTGCCCGAACCGTCGAACTCGCCGTCGGCGGGCAGCTTGCCGGTGCCGTCGATCTCGGACGCGGGGCTGTCGCCGGTGAACTGCGCGACGTAGAGCGTTCCCTTGTCCAGCAGGCGCTTGTTGTGCTCGCGGGCGCGCTTCGAGTCGCCCTTCTGCATCTTCTCGTCCGACACGAACTTGTACATGTAGTCGAAGCGCTCGTCGTCACCCATGTACGCGACGACACGGCCGTCCTTGGCGACGATGATGTTCGCGCCCTCGTGCTTGAATCGGCCGAGCGCGGTGTGCTTGACCGGCGTCGACTTCTTGTCCAGCGGGTCGATCTCGACGATCCAGCCGAAGCGGTTGGCCTCGTTCGGCTCCTTCGACAGGTCGAAGCGCTTGTCGAAGTTCTCCCACTTGCGCAGCGACGCGCCACCGCTGATGCCGTAGCGGGCGAACTTGGCCTTGGTGTCCGGGTCGGTCACCAGGCTCGCGTTCGCGAAGTACTGGTTGAAGTTCTCCTCGCCGGACAGGATCGTGCCCCACGGCGTGACGCCGCCGGAGCAGTTGTTCTGCGTGCCCAGCACCGTCTTGCCGGTCGGGTCGGCGGAGGTCTGCAGGAACTTCGACCCGGCGGCGGGGCCACGTACCTCGAACGGCGTGGTGAGCGTGATCCGGCGGTTGTACTTCGCCTTGTCGTCCGGGCAGACGAAGAGCTTGCCCGTGCGACGGTCGCGGTCGACCATCACGACCGACAGGCCGTGTGCGGCCCACGCGATCTTGGCGTGCTTCTCGGTGATCGTGGTCGGCGACCAGTCCTTGAACATGAACGACTCGGTCGTGTACTCGTGGTTGCTCACCATGAGCCAGCTGTTGGGGTCGCCCGGCACCGGGACGAGGCCGCAGAAGTCGTTGTTGAAGCCGAACTGCTGCGCCTGCGCCTCTGGCGTCTGGTTGTCGAAGTCGAACTTCGGGGCGCCCGGCAGCACCCCGTCACCCCAGCGGATGACGACGTCCTGCTGGAACCCCTCGGGAACGGTGATCTGGTCGAGGGTGTTGGGCTGCACCGACTTCCAGTTCAGGCCGTTCGGGTTGCGGCCGAGGCCCAGGTCCAGGTCGACGTCGACGTGCACCGGGGCGGCGGCGGCCGTGCCGGCCATCGTGAGCGCTCCGGCTCCCGCGACCGCGACGACAGCGCCGGCCTTCAGCATGCCGCGACGGCTAACGACGTCCTTGACGACGTCACCGAAGTACGCGTTCTTCGACGTGTTGGGCGCCTCGTGCGCACAAGCGTTGCCGCAGCGGAACTCGCAGGTGACCGCCTGACGCCCGAGCGGGTTGGTGGTCGGGAGCAGGGGCAGCAGGCGGCGGCCCCGATCGGTGGATGAGGACACGCGGGCCTCCGAGATCGGTCAGTGTGGGAACTGGCCGAACCTAAGAGCCCAACGAGATCGCCTGCCGTCCTGCAGATGAACGGCAGGCGAACTCGTACTACTCCCGAACGATCACAGCACGCAGGGTGATCAACCGATCTCACCCAGCTGACGACGGCCCTTGCGCCACACCGCGACGACCGACGGACGCGGCCGCGAGGTGCCCCGGTCCGGCCAGTTGGAGGCGGGCTTGTCGGCACTCGCGCCGTCCACCTCACCGGGGTGCTGCACGCAGACGGTGATCACTCGCTCGCCGATCACCGGACCGCACGTCTCGCCACCGCGCGGCACCGTGAGGAACAGCTTGAGGTGACCGCGTTCCGGCCCTTCCAGCGGCACGCCGTAGAGGCCGTCGTTGAGCCCGTCGAGCTTGCCGTCGGCATCGGTGGAGATCCACAGGTTGCCGTGCCGGTCGAACGCCACGTTGTCCGGACTGGAGATCGGGCTGACCTGCGACTTGTCGTAGCCGCCGAAGTACGTGCCGGGGTCGTCCGGGAAGCCGCAGACCAGGAACAGGTCCCAGCTGAACGTCAGCGCGAGCGCGTCACCACGGCGTTCGGTGAGCTCCAGCACCTGGCCGTGGCGGTTGTTGATCCGCGGGTTCGGCTCGGTCGGGCCTTCCTTGCCCGCGGTGACGCCGCGCTCGACGTTGTTGGTGAGCGCGCAGTAGACGACCCCGGTGCGCGGGTGGCACTGGATGTCCTCGGGACGGTCCATCTTGGTCGCACCGACCTTGTCCGCCGCGATGCGCGTGAAGACGTACACCTCTTCTGCGGTCATACCGGGCACGAAGGACTTCTTGCCCGCGGCCAGCGGGATCCACTCACCACTGCCGTCGAACTTCCCGTCGGACGGCAGCTTTCCGGTGCCGTCGATCTCGCTCGCGGGGCTGTCGCCCTTGAAGCGCGCGACGTAGAGCGTGCCGTCGTCGAGCAGCGTCATGTTGTGGCGACGGGCGGCCTTGCTGTTGCCGTGCTTCATCTTGCCGTTCGAGATGAACTTGTAGATGTACTCGAACCGCTCGTCGTCGCCGGAGTACGCCACGATCCGGCCGTCCTCGGCGACGCGGATGTTCGCGGTCTCGTGCTTGAACCGGCCGAGGTGCGTGTGCTTGACCGGTGTGGAGTCCGGGTCGTTGGGGTCGAGCTCGATGATCCAGCCGAACCTGTTGACCTCGTTGGGTTCCTGCGCGAGGTCCCAGCGCTTGTCGAAGCGCTCCCACTTGCGCGTGGTCGCGGTGCCGGTGACGCCGTAGCGGGTCAGCTTCGGGTCGTTGCGGCCGGCGGCGTTCGCGAAGTACTGGTTGAAGTTCTCCTCGCCGGACAGGATCGTGCCCCACGGCGTGACGCCGCCGGAGCAGTTGTTGATCGTGCCGAAGACCTTCTTGCCGGTCGGATCCACGGACGTCTTCAGCAGGTCGCTGCCCGCCGCCGGGCCACGCACCTCGAACGGCGTGTTCAGCGTGATGCGGCGGTTGTACCTGCTGAACCTCGGCCGGTAGTGGCCGGAGAACAGCGACCGCTTGATCATGAACACCGAGAGGCCGTGCGCGGCCCAGGCGATCTTCACCTGTTCCTCGGTGGGGTTCGCGGCGTTGTAGCCGCTGAACATGAACGGCTCGCTGGTGTACTCGTGGTTGGTGACCATGATCCCGGTCAGTTCCAACGGGTCCAGCGGCAGGATCGCGGCGAAGTCGCAGTTGAAGCCGAACTGCTTCTCCTGCTTCGCGGCCGTCTGGTGGTCGAAGTCGAACTCGGGAACGCCGGGGAAGAGCGGGTCGCCCCAGCGGATCACGACCCCCTGCTCGTACCCCTCGGGGATGACGACCTCGTCCTTGGTGTTGACCTCGACGGGCTTGAAGTCGAGCCCCTTCGGCGGACGGTGGCCCTGGGCCTCGGCCTCGGCGGCGGCAGCGGTCGCGGGCAGTGCGACCGTCGCGGCGGCGGCGACCACGGCACCGGCCTTGAGCGCGGTGCGGCGGCTGATCAGGTCGCCGAAGTAGGGGTTGTCCGACGTGTTCGGGACGTCGTGGAAGCACGCGTCCCCGCAGCGGTACTCGCATGTCACCGCTGCTCTGCCGATGCGGTGGTTGACGAGCGGCAGAGGGATCATGTGGTGGCCTCCTACGGTCGGTTCGGGAACCGCCACCGACCGTAGTTCAGCCTTTGTTAACCCACTAGCTGCTCGCTCGCAATCACGACTTCTGTCGGTATTTCGCGGATGTCGCGGCGGTTGAACGCGAGCAGCACGGCCGCGACCACGCAGAGGACCGCTGCCACGACGAACGGCTGCGCGAGGTGGCTCACGAAGGTCGCCGCCAGCGCCCCGCCGAGCCACCGCAGGAAGTTGTACCCGGCGCTCGCGACCGGCCGCGGCGCGTCGCTGACGCTCATCGCGGTGCCGGTGAACAGGGTGTTCAGCAGGCCGGAGACCAGACCGCTGACGATCACGGCGACCACCAGCAGCGGCTTGCTGGGCACCGCCATCAGGAGCATCAGCAGCGCGAACGCGAGGACCGACCCGATGATCGCGTGCTTCTCGCCGACGCGGTCCGCGAGACGCGGCGCGAGGAAGACGCTGGAGACCGCGACGCACACACCCCAGCCGAAGAAGATCAGTCCGATCTCGACGGCACCCCACTGCAGCACGAACGGCGACCAGGCCAGAACCGTGAAGAACGCGGCCGTGTAGAGGGCGGCACCGATCGAGGTGCGCAGCAGAACCGGGTGCTTGAGCGCCTTCAGCGGGTCGAGCAAGCTGATCTTGGGACGTTCGTGGTGCGAGTCCTTGGCCAGGAAGATCGCGCAGAGGATCAGCGCCACGGCCATGAGCACGGCCGTGCCGAGGAACGGCCCGCGCCACGAGAAGCTGCCGAGCAACGCGCCGAGCAGCGGTCCGACACTCAGACCGAGACCGAGCGCGGCCTCGTATAGCAGGATCGCGGCCTTCTGCCCGCCGCTGGCCGCGCCGACGATGACGCTGAGCGCGGTCGCGATGAAGAACGCGTTGCCGAGCCCCCAGACGGCCCGCAGTCCGACGAGCTGGCCGATGTTCCCTGCCGCCGAGCACGCCAGCGTGGCGATGACGATCAGCGCGAGCCCGCCGACGAGCGTGCGCTTGGCGCCGAACCTCGCCGTCGCGGCACCCGTGAAGAGCATCGCCACGACCTGGACGCCGAGGTAGGAGGAGAAGAGGAGGGTGACCTGCGACGGTGTCGCGTGCAGACCCTCCGCGATGGACAACAGGATCGGGTCCACGAGCCCGATCCCCATGAAGGCGATGACCGCGGCGAACGCCGTGATCCACACCTGCTTGGGCTGAGCCTTGAAATTCACTTAGCTACCCTAACAGAATTTGATTAGCATAGCGAAGTATCGTGCACCACAGGGTACGGTTCGTGACGTGGAAGCGGTGATCTTCGACCTCGACGGCGTGCTGATCGACTCCGAGCAGGTGTGGGACGAGGTGCGGCAGTCGTTCGCCGCGTCGCACGGTGGCGTGTGGACTCCTTCAGCCACTCGCGACATGCAGGGGATGTCGACGCCCGAATGGGGCGCGTACCTGGTGTCCGCGGTGGGCGTGCAGCTGTCTGCTTCGGAGGCTTCCGCCGGTGTGATCGCCGAGATGGAGAAGGCGTACGCGTCGCACCTGCCGGTGATTCCCGGTGCTGTGGACGCGGTTCGGACCGTTGCTTCCCGGTTCCCCGTGGCGATCGCTTCCTCGGCGCCGGCCGTGCTGATCAAGGTTTTCCTCGACGTGACCGGACTGCCCGTGCCCGTCGCGGTGTCGTCGGAGGAGTGCGCTTCCGGCAAGCCTTCGCCGGACGTCTACCTGCTGGCGGCGTCACGGCTCGGGGTGTCGGCCGAGGCCTGTTACGCCGTCGAGGACTCCACGAACGGGCTTCGCGCCGCGCTGGCGGCCGGGATGACCGTGCTCGCCGTGCCGAACCCGCACTTCCCGCCTGCCGCGGACGTGCTGGGTCAGGTGCGGGTGCTGTCCTCGATCGCCGACCTGCCGGGTGCGCTGACGTAGCTGGTCGCGGCCATGCCGATCGCGATGCAGGTGCACGCGATGACGCCCTTCGGCCAGTAGATGTGGCTGTCGAGGAACAGGAAGCTGCCGGCCAGCAGGAAGGCAGCTCCCGGGATGGCCTTGAGCCTGTGCTTGAGCAGCGCGCACACCGAGATGGCGATGCTGGCGGCGAAGAACGACCACGCGCCAACGGTTCCGAGCTGGTTGCCGATGCCGAAGACCGGCGCGGCCGCGTCCTTGGCGTTGTTCAACGCCATCGCGCCGCCGCCGATGCCCGCCAACGCGTCCAACGCGCCGTAGAAGACGACGTAGCTGAATGCGGCGACCCTGGCCGGATAGCGCACGTACTTCGGAGAGTCTTCGAGCAGAACCCATTGCGCGGCACCGAGAAGCGGGAAGACCACCGCCAGGATGATGTGCATGTTCTGCCACCACTGCGCGGTCGACGCGTCGAGGTGGTGCGGGTGGGTCAGGCCGATGCCGGCGAGGACGAGGCC
>JAVXWK010000002.1:0-2703 GCA_032230575.1 Pseudonocardiales bacterium
TTCGGACCGCACCGCCTGGCGAAGCACCCGGCTCGCCGCGCCATCAGGTGAGCCGACCAACTGACCGCCACTCCCGCCCTGGCCGGCCTCGGGCGCTCCGTCAGCCGCCGGTTCGGGATGCGCTGCGGCCAGCTTTAGGAAAGCGCTTTCCGCCTGCCACCACAAGGCGCCCGGCACCACGGCGTTTCGATTCACCACTCCTTCGACGTGACCGTGTCGAACGTGACGTCGATTCGACTGCCGCGAGAATCGCCCGCGGCCGACCCGCTCGCAGCGGCGGACCGATCATCCCAAAAGGACTTCTCGACAGAACACGGCGAGCGGCCACGTCCGCCGAGCTGCTTGAATCGTTTCAAGATGACCTACTCCCACCGGGTGGCAACCCTCCCTCGTTCGATCGGGAAAACGCTTACCTTCTGCTATTACACCAGATTTGACCCTTGTGCCGGGGATTGAAACGGTTCATCGTGGCTATCCGGCGCCCGACGTCGACTGGCCTCGCGGCAAGCGGTACCTGCCAGAGACCCGGCCGCGGTGAAGACGCTCAACGACGGCGGTGACCGCCACCGCCTGGCTCCGATCGTCGGCGCGAAGCTCCAGCCCTTCGCCACGGCAGGAGCATCCCACTCGCAACCCACATGTCGGGAGAGAGACATGATCGCTCGGTTTCGGTCCAGAGTCACCGCGGCATTCACCGCCTTGGCGACAGTGACGGCCTGGGTGTTGATAGCTCCCCCGCCCGCGCACGCCATCTACGGCACCGCCGACATCAAGCCGATCGAGAGCAACATCGCCGCCAAGTTCTGGGCCTCAGCCACGGCGAGCAGCGGCTCGGCCACCGCCAGCTCGGCCATCGACGGAAACCCGGCCACGGCCTGGTACGCGGACGGCCCCAGCGCCCGGCAGCGGCTGACCGTCGACCTCGGCGGCGCCTACGACAACCTGCGGAAGGTCAAGGTGCTCTTCGCCGACCGCGGGGTGGCGCACCGGTACACCATCGAGGTCTCGTCCGACAGCCGGCGGTGGCACGAGATCGCCGACAGGTCCGGCAACCGCGCCGCGGCACGAGGCGCGGTGCACCTGTTCACCCGGCCGGGAACGCGTTACGTCCGACTCACGATCAACGGCACCTCAGGCCACCCCAGGATTGGGGTGAGCGAGCTCCAGGTCTTCAACTACCTGCGCGACGACCTCGTCCTCGGCGCCGACATGTCCTGGATGGACGACCACCAGAGCCGGCAGTACTGGGTCAACCCGCAGTCCGCCGACAAGGGCGCCGGACCGCACCTGCTCGACGTCGCCAGGGACCGCGGCATGGAGTACTCCCGGCTGCGGATCTTCAACGAACCGAGGAGCGAGAGCACCGGCCAGCCGACGGCGATCCCCCGCCAGGGGCCGGAGCGCTCGCTCCAGTCCGCACGGTGGATCAAGGAGCGGAACCTGGGCCTCGGCGTCGACTTCCACTACGCGGACTCCTGGGCCGACCCGTCCAAGCAACCGAAACCGCGTGCCTGGGCCCAGTTGGAGTTCGACGATCTGACCAAGGCGGTGTACGGCTACACCCGCGACTACCTCGGCCAGCTGGTCCGGCAGGGCACCAGGCCCGACAAGGTCGCCGTCGGGAACGAGATCATCAACGGCTTCATGTACGGCAGCGAGGCTGCCCTCATCGGCACAACCGCACCGCCCTACTTCGTCGACCAGGCCGACATCTACCAGTCGAAGCCTGGCGGCGGCCTGCTGTGGCGCTACTGGCAGTCGACCAACCCTGAAGAGCAACGGCTCTACGACGAGGCGTGGGACCGGTTCACCACGCTGGCCGCGGCCGGGATCAAGGCCGTCCGCGACACGTCGCCGAAGACCAAGGTGGAGATCCACGTGATCGTCGGCACCGGGCGGCTCGCCAAGACCATGGAGTTCTGGCACCAGTACCTCACCAGGGTGAAGGCCAAGGGCCAGAACCCCGATGTGCTCGCGATCTCCTACTACCCGGAGTGGCACGGCACGCCCGAGGCCCTGGAGGTCAACCTGCACACGATGGCGACGACGTATCCCGGTTACGAGATCGAAGTCGCCGAGACCTCCTACCCGGCATCCGGTGGCAACGGTTCGCCGATGCCGAACTCACCGTTCCCCCGCACCATCCAGGGCCAGGCGGACGCGATCCAGCGGGTCTTTCAGGCCACCAACGACGTGGTCGGCAACCAGGGCACCGGCGTGCTGGTCTGGGAGCCTGCGGGCTGGCAGTCGATGTTCCGCGCCGTGCCCGAGCTGCCCGACACGTGGGAGCCGCACGCGTCGATCAACGTGTTCAACGCGAGCCGAGCCAGGCACGTCCTCGAGGACACCGTCCACGTCACCACCCGCGTGGGCCGGGCCCCTGTGCTCCCCTCCACGATCCGCGAGCTCACCACCGCGAACAACGCCATCACCCCGATTCCCGTTCGCTGGCAGGCGCTTCCGGACGGAGCAACCGACAGGCCCGGTGACGTGGTCGTCGTCGGGACGACGGCGCTGGGCAAGGTCACCGCGGTCATCGACGTGATCTAGAGAGGACGACATGAAGCGGCCGAACGCAACCAGCTCCCGCGAACTCGACGCTTTCCTCGCACAGCAGGCGCACCAGCTCACCAGCACGTGATCGCGGACCTGAGGTCCCACGCGCGGCGCACAGGTCCGCCACCCGCGCCCGGCTGTGGGGGG
>JAVXWK010000005.1:0-13944 GCA_032230575.1 Pseudonocardiales bacterium
GAGTGCAGGACGGCGTGGTCGCGCGAGAAGCGCGCGCCCAGAGACGACAAGCCGGACATCGTCACCAGCGAGCAGGCGTCGTGAATCGGGACCCCGCCGTACTGGATCGCCGGGCCGGTGTCCGGTAGCTGGAACATCACCGGCGACGAGGGGTCGCCGTCCACGTTGCCAGGCAGGTCGTCGTTCATGCGCTGCAGGATGAACGGAAGACCGAACGAGGCGACCACGGCCAAGAAGACCATTGCCAGGAAGACCGCGATCCCGATGACCCACGGCGTGGCGATGTCGTGCTGTTGTTTCATCAATCCCCCCAGATCGACATCAACGTAACGGGCTCAAGCTGAGGGAACGCTGAGTTACCAGGGCCCTTGCGACAACCCGGTCGGAGCGGATGGCTAGGCTCACCGAGGTGAGCACGGTCTACGACTGCAGCGAACCGAGCAACCGCGCGGCGGGTCTCGCCGCCGCGGCCGGTGCGGTGCGAAGCGGACGCCTCGTCGTCCTTCCCACCGACACCGTTTACGGGATCGGCTGCGACGCGTTCGACGCCGAAGCCGTCCGGAGTCTTCTCGACGCCAAAGGACGCGGGCCCGACATGCCCGTCCCGGTGCTGGTCGGGTCCTGGACCACGATCGACGGGCTGGTCCTCAGCGTGCCCCGGCAGGCGCGGGCGCTCATCGAGGCCTTCTGGCCCGGTGGGCTCAGCATCGTGTTGCCGCACGCGCCGAGCCTGGCGTGGGATCTTGGGCAGACGCGCGGCACGGTGATGCTGCGCATGCCGTTGCACCCGGTGGCGCTCGAGTTGCTGCGCGACGTGGGTCCCATGGCCGTGTCCAGCGCGAACAGGACCGGGCACGCGCCGGCCGCCAGTGCGCAGGAGGCGCGTGACCAGCTCGGTGACGCGGTGCCGGTGTACCTCGACGGCGGGTTGAGCGGCGAGAACATCGCTTCCACGATCGTCGATCTCACCGGGCCGGACGCGCTGATCCTCAGGGAGGGCGCGGTCACCAAGGAACAGGTCGACGAGGTGCTCGGCATCGAGGTCGAAGTCGCCCGCTGACCAGCGGGTGCCAGAATTGATCATGTCGCCCCGAGTACCGTGGCGAGCACCCCGAACGCTCCCGATTGATTGGTAGGCCCGTGGGGCCCGCATACTCGTTCGTCCTTCCCGTGCGCGAGTACCTGCTCGTCGCGTTGATCGCTGCCGTCGTGACGTTCCTGCTCGTCGGGCTGGTGCGCGCGATGGCGTTCCGGCTCGGGGCGGTGGCCTACCCGCGGCAACGTGACGTGCACGTGCAGCCGATGCCGCGCATGGGTGGTGTCGCCATCTACGGCGGCGTGCTGTGCGGCATGTTCGTGGCGCACCAACTGCCGGTGCTGCGGGCGGCGTTCGACTTCTCGAACGACCCGTGGGGCGTCATGGTCGCGGGCGGCGTCATCGTGCTCGTGGGCGCGATCGACGACAGGTTCGAGCTCGACTCGCTCACCAAGCTCGCCGGGCAGGTCACGGCGGCGGGCATCCTGGTGCTGTTCGGTCTGCAGTGGATGATCGCGTGGGTGCCGTGGGACGGCGGCGCGACCATCAGCCTCGACCAGAACCAGGGCGCGCTGCTGACCGTGCTGCTCGCGGTCACCATGATCAACGCGATGAACTTCGTCGACGGCCTGGACGGCCTGGCCGCAGGCATCGGACTCATCGCCGCCGCCGCCACCTGCGCGTTCTCGATCGGCCTGCTCGTCGAACGGCAGGGTGCGGTCGAGGCCTACCCGCCCGCGCTGATCGCCGCCGCGCTCGCCGGCGCCTGCCTTGGGTTCCTGCCGCACAACTTCAACCCCGCGCGCATCTTCATGGGCGACTCGGGCTCGATGCTCATCGGCCTCATGCTCGCCGCCGCCACGACCAGCGCGTCCGGCAAGATCAACCAGGCCACCGGCAGCGCCGCGGACCTGCTCGGTCTGCTCTCGCCGCTGATCGTCGTCGCCGCCGTGCTGTTCGTGCCGCTGCTCGACCTGCTGATGGCGATCATCAGGCGCACCCGAAGGGGTGAAAGTCCCTTCTCGCCGGACAAGATGCACCTGCACCACCGGCTGCTGGAGATCGGCCACTCGCAGCGGCGCGCGGTGTTGCTCATCTACTTGTGGGCCGGTGTGCTCGCGTTCGGTGCCGTGGCGCTCACGTTGTTCGATCCGATCATCGTGGCCACCTGCTTCGTCATCGGGCTGATCGTGACGTTCGTGGTCTCGGTGATTCCCCGGCTCAGGGACGCCCGCAAGCCGTAAACGGCGTTCATCTTGTTTGGCCCCGCTTAACCGGCGTTTACCGGGGGCTGCCCGCAAGCACAACCGGGCGAGTTCCTACACTTCGGGACATGAGCGATGCGGACGAGGCTGTCACGCACGAGTTGACGATCCAGCGGCTCGCTGCGGAAATGTTCCGCGCGGCCGCGTGGGCCACGCTGGGCACGTTTGCCGCCGGTGTCGTGGTGTCAACTGTGATCTGGGGGACCGCTGGTCTCATCGGATCATTGATCGGTGGTGCGATCGCCATCGCTTCGAGCCTTGCCACGTTGTTGTTGATGCGCAAGACCGCCGCACTCGACCCGATGTTCGTGATGGTCGCCGCACTCGGCGGATTCATGGGCAAGCTGATCGTGTTGCTGCTCGCGGTGATCTTGTTGCGCAACCAGTCGTGGCTTGAACCCAAGGCACTGGGAATCACCCTGGTGGCGACGGTGCTCGTGACGTCGTTCCTGGAGGCCAGAGCCTCCAAGCGCAGCCGTAGTCAGATGGTGGTCCCCGCCTCCGAAGGCGCCTGAGACCTGCTGATATGGTCCGCGCTGACCAGGGACACCCGATAGCAGGGGTGCCTCTGGCAGTCGCTTGCGAACCGTAAGGTACGTTAAGTCCAGATCGTGACGATTCCCCCGGCGGAGTGAACGCCGGCCGGGAGAACCGGAAGGAACACAGTGACCGAGATGGTGCTGGCTTCGGGTGACAAGTTCGTCGCCCCAGGAGTTGGAGACTTCTTCCTCCCGCCGATCTTCGGCGAGGTTACGAAGCCGATGGTCCTGCTGGTGCTGTCGATCTTGATCATCGGCTCCTTCTTCATTGCCGCGACCCGCAACATGAAGCTGATCCCGGGCAAGTTCCAGTTCGCCGCCGAGTCTGTTTACGACTTCGGGCGCAACAACATCGCCCGCGAGCAGATCGGCGCGAAGGACTTCAAGCCGTTCGTCCCGCTGATCCTCACGATCTTCTGCTTCGTGCTGGTGAACAACCTGTTCGGGCTCATCCCGATCATCCAGTTCCCCACGATGTCGCACATCGGCTTCCCGCTCGCCGTTTCGTTGCTCGTCGTTTACCCGGTGTACCACTTCGTCGGGTTCAAGCGGCACGGCTTCGTGGGTTACTTGAAGCACCAGACGGTTCCGCCGGGCGCGCCGTGGTTCGTGCTCCCGCTGCTGATCCCGATCGAGTTCTTCCAGAAGTTCATCCTGAACCCGATCACGCTGGCGATCCGAGTTTTCGCCGCCATGTTCGCGGGTCACCTGTTGCTGCTGGTGTTCACCCTGGCTGGTGAGTTCCTGCTGCTGAACGGCGGTCTGACCGTCATCGTGGCGCCGGTGTCCTTCGCCTTCGCCCTTGCGCTGACTTTCCTGGAAGCACTGATCATGTGCCTGCAGGCCTACATCTTCGCGCTGCTGTCTGCCAGCTACATCGGCATGGCGCTGGCAGAAGAGCACTGAGAAACAGCACAAAGCCTCCGATCCGCGAACACTCGCGGACCGAGTTGGAAAGGGAACAGCAACAGTGAGCGCTCTCCAGATCGCCCAGGACGCCGTCAACCTCAACCAGGGTCTCGCGGCCATCGGTTACGGCCTCGCGGCCATCGGCCCTGGCATCGGCGTGGGTCTGATCTTCTCCTCGGTCATCAGCGGCACCGCCCGCCAGCCCGAGGCCCGCGGCGTGCTGCTCGGTCTCGCGTGGACCACCTTCGCCATCGTCGAGGTCCTCGCGCTGATCGGCTTCGTCGTGTACTTCATCGCGACCGCCGCCTGACCTAACCCTTCAACGAGTTAGGAGACGTCGTGCACGACATCCTGATCCTGGCCGCGGAAGAGGGTCACAACCCCGTCATTCCGAAGCTGCCTGAGGTCATCCTCGGTCTCGTCGCCTTCCTGCTGCTGCTCTTCGTCATCAAGAAGTTCGTGTCGCCGAGGTTCGAGGCGCTGTACGCGGAGCGCACGGCCAAGATCGAGGGTGGCATCGAGAAGGCGGAGCAGGCTCAGGCCGAGGCTCAGCGCACTCTCGAGCAGTACAAGGAGCAGCTGGCCGAGGCTCGCGCCGAGGCCGCGCGGATCCGCGACGACGCGCGGGCCGAGGGCCTGCAGATCATCGAGGAGCTGCGCGAGCAGGCGCAGGCCGAGTCCGCTCGCATCGTCGCGCAGGGCCAGCACCAGCTGGACGCTCAGCGCGCCCAGATCGTCGCCGAGCTGCGTGCCGACCTCGGCCGCACCGCCGTCGAGCTGGCGAGCAAGGTCGTGGGCGAGTCCCTCGAGGACGATGCCCGCCGCCGCGGCACCGTCGACCGCTTCCTCAACGAGCTGGACGCCGTCGCGGCGCCGGCGAGCAAGTAGAGGCAGCCGATGACGTTGCATGCCGCAAGTCGTGAAGCTCTGGCAGCCGCTGAACTGCGGCTGCTGGAGCTGGCCGACGCCACCAAGTCGACGGACGAGCTCGCCAAGCTGGGCGGGGAGCTCTTCTCCGTGCTGGGTCTGCTGATCGAGCAGCGGACGCTGCGCGGCGCGTTCGCCGACGCCTCGTCCGAGGCCGCCGGTCGTGAGCAGCTCGTCCGCGGTCTGTTCGCGGGCAAGGTGAGCGATGCGACGCTGCAGGTGCTCGTCTCCGTCGTGACCGCGCGCTGGTCCAGCCCGCGCGAGCTCGTCGACGGCGTCGAGTCGCTCGCCCGCACCACGCTGCTGGTGCGTGCCGAGCGCGACGGTCAGCTCGACTCGGTGGAGGACGAGCTGTTCCGGCTCGGCCGCATCGTGGCGGGTTCGAACGAGCTCGAGCTCCTGCTGGCGGATCCCGCCGGTGCCGTCGACGGCAAGGTCGCGCTGGTCGACACCCTCATCGAGGGAAAGGTCAGCCCGGTCACCAAGACGCTGGTGGACCAGCTGGTCCGCCACCCGCGCGGTGTTCGTGTCGCGAACGGTCTCGGCGAGCTCGCCGACCTGGCGGCCAAGCGTCGTCAGCGTTCCGTCGCGCACGTGCGTTCCGCGGTGGCGCTGACCGCGGAGCAGGTCGACCGCTTGACCGCGACGCTGACCACGATCTACTCGCGCCCGATCGCCCTGCACGTCGAGGTGGACGCCTCGCTCGCGGGTGGTCTCCAGATCAAGATCGGCGACGAGATCATCGACGGAAGCATCGCCGGCCGGTTGGCGGCACTGCGCCGCAATCTCGCCAGCTAGCCCCCGAGCCCTTTCCCAAGAACGAAGAAGTGAGAGCAGGAACGACATGGCGGAGCTGACGATCTCGTCGGACGAGATCCGCAGTGCGATCGAGAAGTACGTCTCGAGCTACTCCCCGGAGGTCAGCCGGGAAGAGGTCGGTAACGTCTCCGAGACCTACGACGGCATCGCCATCGTCGAGGGCCTTCCGGGCACGATGACCAACGAGCTGCTCGAGTTCCCCGGCGGCGTCCTGGGCGTCGCACTGAACCTCGAGGTCCGCAACATCGGTGCGGTCATCCTCGGTGACTTCGACAAGATCGAAGAGGGCCAGGAAGTCCGCCGGACGGGCAAGGTCCTGTCCGTGCCGGTCGGCGACGGCTTCCTCGGTCGCGTCGTCAACCCGCTGGGCCAGCCGATCGACGGCCTCGGTGACATCGTCGCGGACGACACCCGCGCCCTGGAGCTGCAGGCCGCGTCCGTGCTGCAGCGTCAGCCGGTGTCCGAGCCGATGCAGACCGGCATCAAGGCCATCGACGCGATGACCCCGATCGGTCGCGGTCAGCGTCAGCTGATCATCGGTGACCGCAAGACCGGCAAGACCGCGGTCTGCATCGACACGATCATCAACCAGAAGAAGGCCTGGGAGTCGGGCGACCCCAAGCAGCAGGTCCGCTGCGTGTACGTCGCCATCGGCCAGAAGGGCTCCACCATCGCGGGCGTCAAGACCGCGCTGGAGGAGGCGGGCGCACTCGAGTACACGACGATCGTCGCCGCCCCCGCTTCTGACTCGGCCGGCTTCAAGTGGCTGGCGCCGTACACCGGCTCCGCCATCGGCCAGCACTGGATGTACCAGGGCAAGCACGTCCTGATCATCTTCGACGACCTGACCAAGCAGGCCGAGGCGTACCGCGCGATCTCGCTGCTGCTGCGCCGCCCGCCGGGCCGCGAGGCCTACCCCGGCGACGTCTTCTACTTGCACTCGCGTCTCCTCGAGCGTTGCGCGAAGCTGTCGGACGAGCTCGGTGGCGGTTCGATGACGGGTCTCCCGATCATCGAGACCAAGGCGAACGACGTGTCGGCGTACATCCCGACCAACGTCATCTCGATCACCGACGGTCAGTGCTTCCTCGAGTCCGACCTGTTCAACGCCGGTGTCCGCCCGGCCGTCAACGTGGGTATCTCGGTTTCCCGCGTCGGTGGTGCCGCGCAGATCAAGGCGATGAAGGACGTCGCGGGCTCGCTGCGTCTCGACCTGTCGCAGTTCCGCGAGCTGGAGGCCTTCTCCGCGTTCGCGTCCGACCTCGACGCCGCGTCGCGCGCCCAGCTGGACCGCGGTGCCCGTCTGGTCGAGCTGCTCAAGCAGGGCCAGTACTCCCCGGTCCCCGTCGAGGAGCAGGTCGTCGAGATCTTCGCCGCGACCAAGGGCCACCTGGACGACGTCCCCGTCGCCGACATCCGCCGCTTCGTCGCGGACTTCAAGGACTCGCTGCGCCGCAACCACGCGGATCTGCTGGGCAGCATCATCGAGACCAAGAAGTTCCCCGAGGACTCGCAGAAGCGCGTTGCCGCCGCCGTGGCCGAGTTCAAGAAGCAGTTCACCGCTTCCGACGGCACGACGATCGTCAACGAGGCGCCCGAGAAGGCGATGGACGCCGACAAGGTCGCGCAGGAATCGGTGAAGGTCAACAAGCCCGAGCCGACCAAGAAGTGATCTGAGCCATGGGCGCACAGATTCGGGAGCTCCGCCAGCGGATCCGCACGGTCAACTCGACCAAGAAGATCACGAAGGCCTACGAGCTCATCGCCACGTCTCGCCTCGCCAAGGCGCAGACCAGGGTCGCGGCCTCGCGTCCCTACGCGGACGAGATCACCAACGTGCTCTCCGCGTTGGCCGAGGCCTCGGCGAACCTCGACCACCCGCTGCTGACGGAACGCCGGAACCCGAAGCGCGCCGCTGTCCTCGTCGTGACCAGCGACAAGGGCATGTGCGGTGGTTACAACTCCAACGTCCTCAAGGCCGCCGAGCAGCTGATCGAGCTGCTCAAGTCCGAGGGCAAGGAGCCGGTGCTGTACGCGACCGGCCGCAAGGCGATCGGGTTCTACAACTTCCGTCGCCGCGAGGTCACCGCCTCGTGGAGCGGGTTCTCCCAGACCCCGCACTACATCAACGCCGTCGAGGCGGGTGACGCACTGGTGCAGGCGTTCCTGGAGGGCACGGAGAACGGTGCGCAGGGCGTGGACGAGATCCACGTCGTGTACACGGAGTTCAAGTCCATGCTGAGCCAGACGCCGACCGCCAGGCGGATCGCGCCGATGGACGTCGAGTACACGGGCGAGGCCCCCAAGGGTCCGCGTGCGGTGTACGACTTCGAGCCCAGCGCCGAGGCGCTGCTCGGTGCGATGCTGCCCAAGTACGTGAAGACTCGCCTGTTCTCCGCCATGCTGGAGGCGGCGGCTTCGGAGTCGGCTGCTCGTCGTACGGCCATGAAGGCCGCGACGGACAACGCGACGGAGCTGGTCCGGAACCTCAGCCGGGCGGCGAACTCGGCCCGTCAGGCCCAGATCACCCAGGAGATCAGCGAGATCGTCGGTGGCGCCTCCGCGCTTACCGGTGGCGCAGGAAGTGATGAGTGACATGAGTACTACTGCCACCACCACCCGCACCGGCCGTGTGGTCCGGGTGATTGGTGCGGTCGTCGACGTGGAGTTCCCGCGCGACGCCGTGCCGGAGCTGTTCAACGCGCTGCACACGGAGATCACCTTCGAGGCAGTCGCGAAGACCCTGACCCTCGAGGTCGCGCAGCACCTCGGCGACAACCTGGTCCGCACCATCTCGATGCAGCCGACCGATGGTCTGGTGCGCGGTGCGACCGTGTCCGACACCGGCAAGGCCATCTCGGTGCCGGTCGGCGACGTCGTCAAGGGCCACGTCTTCAACGCCCTTGGTGACTGCCTCGACCAGCCCGGCCTCGGCCGCGACGGCGAGCAGTGGGGCATCCACCGCAAGGCGCCCGCCTTCGACCAGCTCGAGGGCAAGACCGAGGTGCTCGAGACCGGCATCAAGGTCATCGACCTGCTCACCCCGTACGTCAAGGGTGGCAAGATCGGCCTGTTCGGCGGCGCGGGTGTCGGGAAGACCGTGCTCATCCAGGAGATGATCACGCGTATCGCGCGTGAGTTCTCCGGTACGTCGGTGTTCGCCGGCGTCGGTGAGCGCACTCGTGAGGGCACCGACCTCCTCCTCGAGATGGATGAGATGGGCGTCCTCCCGGACACCGCTCTCGTCTTCGGTCAGATGGACGAGCCGCCCGGCACGCGTATGCGCGTCGCGCTGTCCGCTCTCACGATGGCGGAGTACTTCCGCGACGTGCAGAACCAGGACGTGCTGCTCTTCATCGACAACATCTTCCGGTTCACCCAGGCCGGTTCCGAGGTGTCGACCCTGCTGGGCCGCATGCCTTCGGCCGTGGGTTACCAGCCGACGCTGGCCGACGAGATGGGTGAGCTCCAGGAGCGCATCACCTCGACGCGCGGTAGGTCGATCACCTCGCTGCAGGCCATCTACGTGCCCGCGGACGACTACACCGACCCCGCCCCGGCGACGACCTTCGCCCACCTGGACGCGACGACGGAGCTTTCCCGTCCGATCTCCCAGAAGGGCATCTACCCGGCCGTCGACCCGCTGTCGTCGTCGTCTCGAATCCTCGAGCCGTCGATCGTCGGCGAGGAGCACTACCGGGTCGCCCAGGAGGTGAAGCGAATCCTGCAGAAGTACAAGGAGCTGCAGGACATCATCGCCATCCTCGGTATGGACGAGCTCTCCGAGGAGGACAAGGTCCTCGTCGGTCGCGCGCGTCGTCTCGAGCGCTTCCTCGGCCAGAACTTCATCGTGGCCGAGAAGTTCACGGGCCAGCCGGGTTCGTTCGTGCCGATCAAGGAGACGATCGAGGCGTTCGACCGCGTCTGCAAGGGCGAGTTCGACCACTACCCGGAGCAGGCGTTCTTCTCCTGCGGCGGGTTGGACGACGTCGAGGCCAACGCCAAGAAGCTTGCCGGTAACTGAGGCCAGCTGGGCTTTCTGAAGGGCCGTTCCTCCTTTGTGGAGGGGCGGCCCTTTGGGTTTTTGAGGGCGCTTTCCGGTGGTTGGCTGCTACGGCTGGCGCGTGACCGAACGTGGCGTGCCCGCCTTCGACTTCACGGTTGGTTTCCGTTCAATGGAAACAGACCTCCCCGCTCGTGGGCTTGAGACGCAGGATTCACGGCAACTCATGCAGTCCTCGAGTGGAGGAGAGCGCGCGTGAACAAATGGGTGTTGCCGCTGTGTTGGGCCGCGGTGTTGCTCGACGGGTTCGACCTGGTCGTGCTCGGCACGGTGATTCCCGTGCTGCTGCAGGAGAAGCTGCTCACGACGGCGTCCGCCAGTGTGGTGTCCACCGCTGGTCTGGTCGGGATGATGTTCGGGGCGCTGATCATCGGGACGATCACGGACGTCATCGGGCGGCGCAAGGTCATGATCTTCGCGGTGGCCGGGTTCTCGGTGTTCACGGTGGCCTGTGCGTTCGCTCAGGACGCCACGACGTTCGGGGTGCTCAGGTTCCTTGCGGGACTTGGGCTTGGCGGGTGTCTGCCCACTGCCATCGCGTTGGTCAACGAGGCGAGGCCTCAGCGGGGTGGGCGGGCCACGACACTCATCATGACCGGGTATCACGTGGGCGCGGTCATCACGGCGTTGCTCGGGATCGTGTTGATTCCGCAGCTCGGGTGGCGGGCGTTGTTCGTGGCGGGTGCGTTGCCCGCGTTGGTGCTGGTTCCCTTGATGGTCAAGTACTTGCCGGAGACCGCGGCGCGCAGGGCTCCTGCGTTGGAGGCGGTCGGGTCGCTGTTCAAGCCTGGACTGCGGAAGGCCACAGTGGCCTTCTGGGCGGCCTCGTTCATGGGGTTGTTGTTGGTGTACGGGTTGAACACGTGGCTGCCGCAGATCATGCGCAGCGCCGGGTACGACCTCGGGGCGGCGCTGGGTTTGCTGCTGACGCTCAACATCGGTGCTGTGATTGGGCTTCTGATCGCCGGTGCGGTCGCTGACCGGGTGGGGATCCGGCCCGCTGCCGTCGGGTGGTTCGTGGGTGCGGTGGTGTTCCTGGCGTTGCTGAGCATCAAGCTGCCGGGGCTGACCATCTACGCGGCCGTGTTGCTGGCCGGGTGCTTCGTGTTCAGTGCGCAGGTGCTGGTTTACGCGTATGCCGGGCAGGTTTACGAGGAGAACCGCGCTACTGGCATCGGGTGGGCTGCCGGAGTTGGGCGGTTGGGGGCCATCAGCGGGCCGTTGCTCGGTGGGGCGCTGTTGACGGCCGGGTTGGCTTATCCGTGGGGCTTCTACGCGTTTGCGGTCATCGCGGCGTTGGGAGCTACGGCCGTTGGTGCGATTGGGCTGAAGGCGAAATCGGTCGTGGTGAACTCCGGGTGATGGCAAGGTCGGGTGCATGGCCCGACATGTTCCCCACGACGATCCCGGCAGCCCGGATCTCCGATCGCCCTGGCGGTACCTGTGGTGGCTGGTGCGGATGCAGCGGTGGCGGGTGCTGGCCGGGGCGTGGTGGGGGTCGCTGTGGATGTGCGGGCTGATCGTGCCGCCGTATCTCATCGCCCGGGCTGTCGAGGTCGGGCTCAGGGGCGGCGATCGCGCTGGGCTGCTGTGGTGGTGCGGGGCGTTGGTGATGGTTGCGGGGCTGTTGGCGCTCCTCGGGGTGGCCCGGCACCGGACCATGACGCTGGTGCGGACCGATGCCTCGTTGCGGACGGCTCAGGTGGTGGTCCGGCACGTCACCCGGCTGGGTGGGGTGGTGCGGCGGAAGGTCTCCACCGGTGAGCTCACGTACCTCCAGAGTGGCGACACGGCTCGGATCGCGCATGCGCTGACCAGTACCGGGCCTGGGGTTGGAGCTGTGGTCGCGTACGTGGCGACTGCGGTGTTGCTGGTGAGGATCTCGCCGCTGGTCGCGGTGGTGGTGTTGCTGGGCGTGCCGGTTCTGGTGGTGGTCACCGGGCCCGTGTTGCGGCGGTTGCACGGGGTGGAGGCCGGGTATCGGCAGAGCCAGGGGGAGTTGAGCTCGCGGGCCGGTGACATCGTGGCCGGGCTGAAGGTGTTGTCCGGGATCGGTGGGAAGCCGGCGTTCGCGCAGCGGTTCGAAGGCAAGTCGCGCGAGGTTCTGCGGGACGGGTACCGGGTCTCGGTGTGGCTGAGCTGGGTGCATGCGCTGACCTGGGGGCTGCCCGCGCTGTTCCTGGCCGTGGTCACGTGGATCGTGGCGCGGATGGCGGTGACCGGGGCCGTCTCGATCGAGGAGATGCTGGCGGTCTACCTGTACGTGACGACGTTGATCGTGCCGGTCAGCTTCTTCATGGAAGGGGCCGACGCCATTCCGCGGGCGTTGGTGTCGGCGCGGCGGGTGGTCGAGATCTTGAGACTGCAGCCGGAATCCGGTGATGACGACACTCCGGTGCTGGACGTCAAGACCGGTGCGTTGACGGTGGTGGTGTCCGCGAACGCGACGGCGGCGAGGGAAGCCGTCGAGCGGTTGCCGGGAGTGGTGGCGGACAACGACGACTACCTGTTCGCCGGGTCGGTGCGGGAGGCCGTGTCGGTGGCCGAGCACAGCGACGATGAGCTGGAACGGGCGATCTGGGCGGCCGCCGCGGTGGATGTCGTGGAGGCGTTGCCCGACGGGCTCGACTCACACCTGGAGTCCCAGGGGCGCAACGTTTCCGGTGGCCAGCGGCAGCGGTTGCGGCTCGTCCGGGCGTTGCTCAGCGCACCGGACCTCTTGGTACTGGTGGAGCCGACGTCGGCACTGGACGCGGTCACGGAGGCGGCGGTGGCACGGCGGGTGAAGGAGCAACGGCAGGGGCGGACCACTGTGGTCGTGTCGTCGTCACCGTTGTGGATCGGGCAGGCGGATCAGACGGTGTTCCTGGAGGGCGACCGATGACGGCCCGGTTGCCGATCGCGGACAGGCGCGAGGTGCGGCGTGCGGCGGTGCGGCTGATGAGCGGTGAGCGGCGTGCGCTGGTTGTCGTGCTGGTGCTCACGGCTCTGACGGCGTTGACCGGGCTGGTCGGGCCCTACCTGCTCGGGAAGATCGTTGGTGGGGTGCAGGCCGGGACGCTCACGCTGTCCACTGTGGACCTGATCGCGCTGGGGGTGCTGGCCGCGGCGGTCGTGCACCTGTTGCTGGTGCGGTACAGCGCTGTGCAGACGACGCGACTGGGCGAGCGGTTGCTGGCGTCGTTGCGCGAGGAGGCGGTGGCGCGGTCGTTGGCCCTGCCCGCACGGGTGGTGGATCGGCTGAGCGTCGGCGATCTGCTCACCCGCGTGACGAGTGACGTCGGCACGGTCGGGCAGGCGTTGCGGGACAGCGTTCCCGAGGTGCTCACGGGTGTCGTGCACCTGGTCGTGGTGTTCGTGGCGACGTTCCTGCTTGATCCGGTGCTCGGTCTCGTCGCGCTGGCCGGGATGCCGCTCACCATGTGGGTGTTGCGCTGGTATCTCGCACGGGCGCGCGCCGCGTATCTCGCGGAGAGCGAGGCGAACGGCGACGTGGCGGAGATCTCCGCGGCGGTCGGCGAGGGCAGCCGGACGATCGAGACGTACGGGCTGCGGGACCGGATGGTGGCTCTCGCGGACGACACCATCGCGCGCTCGTACCGGACGCGGCTGAGGACGTTGTGGCTGCGCAACGTGCTGTTCCCGGTGGCAGGCTTCCTGAACACCCTGCCGACGGCGCTGGTGCTGCTCGTCGGAGGGTTCGTGTACGCGGCCGACGGCGTGCGGATCGAGGTCGTCGTCACGGCCGCCCTGTGGGCCTGGCAGCTGGTCGAGCCGATGGACCGGATCATGTTCTGGGTCGAGTTCCTGCAGCGCGGCGGTGCGTCGTTCGCGCGGATCGAGGGGATCGGCGCGCAGATCGAACCGGCGCCCGTCGTCGGCGTCCCGGACGGCGACCGCATCGAGGTCCGCGGCGTCCATTACTCCTATGTGGACGGACATGAAGTGCTGCACGGCGTGGATCTCGTTGTGCAGCCGGGGGAACGGCTCGCGGTCGTCGGCGTGTCCGGTGCGGGCAAGTCGACGCTGGGCAGGTTGATCGCCGGAGTGGACCGGCCCGCGGAGGGTTCGGTGCTCGTGGGTGGCGTGCCGGTCGCGGACCTGGTGGCGGCGGGCGAGCAGGAGATCGTCCTGGTGACGCAAGAACACCACGTGTTCATCGGGACGTTGCGGGAGAACCTGGCGATGTCCGCCCCGGACGTCCCGGACGAACGGCTCGTCGAGGCGCTGCGGACCGTGGACGCGTTGTGGTTCGACGAGCTGCCGGACGGACTCGGCACGAAGCTCGGCGCGGGTGGTCTGGAACTGGATCCCGCGCAGGCACAACAACTCGCGCTCGCAAGGGTCGAGGTCGCCGACCCGCACACGCTGGTGCTGGACGAGGCG
>JAVXWK010000016.1:0-13208 GCA_032230575.1 Pseudonocardiales bacterium
CGGACGTCGGCGGGCCGCAGGTACTGCAACGGCGCGCCGCCCCCCTTGTGAGGAGGTGACGCGCCGTCGTTTCGGCCCGACGTGATGGGGCTCAGCTTTCCTCGGTGGCCTCGGCCGGAGTGGCCGACTCTTCACCCTCGAGCTGCGCCGCGGACGGCGCCTCGTTGACGGCGACCACGAGCGCGTCGGCGTCACCGGCGAGCGTGGCGCCCTCCGGCAGGGTCAGGTCGCTGGCGTGGATCTGGGTGCCGGCGGCCACGCCCGCGATCGACAGCTCGATCTGGTCGGGGATGTTCAGCGCGTCGGCCTCGATGGTGATGGTCGACAGGTCCTGCGTGAGCAGCGTGCCCGAGACGGGCTCGCCGGAGATGACCAGGGGCACCTCGACGGTGACCTTCTCGCCGCGCTGGACGAGCAGCAGGTCGACGTGCTCGATGTAGTTCTTGATGGGGTGCGTGGTGACGGTCTTGGTCAGCGCCAGCTCACTACCGCCGTCGAGGGCGAGGGTGAGGACGGCGTTCTGACCGTGCTCGCGGACAACACGGGCGAACTCGAGCGCCGGCAGGGCCAGGTGCTTCGGGTCGGAACCGTGGCCGTAGAGCACCGCGGGGATCTTGCCGGCGCGACGGGTACGGCGGGCTGCGCCCTTGCCGAATTCAGTGCGCTGCTCAGCGGCGAGACGGACCTCGGACACGGTGGGGCTCTCCTAACAAGTCTGGCCTTGTACGTCGGGGCGGTGCACAAGTATTCAGCGGGTGAGGCTTGGCGGTGGCCTGCGGCGGCGAGCAGCGCGGAAAAAGAGGTCAACACGCGCGGCATCAAGCCACCGCGTCGATCACGCCGAGCTGTGGAGCTCGCCCTCGCCGAGGCAACCCGAACAGTGTAGGTGAGCGGTGGAGTGGGGTGCTAATCGGGGGGCTTGAAAACTCACGCGGGAGCCCCGCGTACTCGTTTTGCGGTACGCAGGGCCCCCGCGTGAGGGCAGAACAGGGGGTCAGGCGTTGCCGTCGAAGAGTGAGGTGACCGAGCCGTCCTCGAACACTTCCTGGATCACGCGGGCCAGCAGCGGCGCGATGGACAGGACGGTCATGTTCGGGAACCGCTTCTCCGCCGGGATGGGCAGGGTGTCGGTGAACACGACCTCGCGGGCACCCGAGTCCTGCAGGCGCTGGGTGGCCGGGCCGGAGAGGATGCCGTGGGTGGCGGCGATCACCACGTCGGCGGCGCCCTCGTTCAGCAGCTGCTTCACGGCGCCTGCGATGGTGCCGCCGGTGTCGACCATGTCGTCGATCACGATGCAGAGGCGGCCCTCGACCTTGCCGACCACGCGGTTCGAGACGACCTCGTTGGGGCGAAGCGGGTCACGGGTCTTGTGGATGAAGGCGATCGGGGTGCCGCCCAGGGTGTCGGCCCACTTCTCGGCCAGCTTGGTGCGGCCCGAGTCGGGGGAGACGACGGTGATCTCGTGGCCCGCGTACTTGCCGCGGATGTGGTCGGCCAGCAGGGGCATCGCCCACAGGTGGTCCACCGGGCCGTCGAAGAAGCCCTGGATCTGCGCGGTGTGCAGGTCGACGGAGACCAGGCGGTCGGCGCCGGCGGTCTTGAAGAGATCCGCGACCAGGCGGGCGGAGATCGGTTCGCGGCCGCGGTGCTTCTTGTCCTGACGGCTGTAGGGGTAGAAGGGCATGATCACGGTGATCCGCTTGGCGCTGGCGCGCTTCAGGGCGTCGACCATGATCAGCTGTTCCATCAGCCACTGGTTGATGGGGGCGGTGTGGGACTGGATGACGAAGGCGTCGCAGCCGCGTACGGATTCCTCGAAGCGGACGAAGATCTCGCCGTTCGCGAAGTCGTAGGCCTGCTGCGGGGTCACCGTGACGTTGAGGTGCTTCGAGACCTCCTCCGTCAGTTCTGGATAAGCGCGCCCGCCGAAGAGCATCAGGTTCTTCTTCGGTGTGCCGGGCATCTGCGGGTTCACGGTCAGCGACCCTCCTCTGTCTTCTCGTCATTCTGCTTCGCGAGGGCCTCTGCCGCTGCCTGAGCCGCAGCCGTTCCTTCACGGCGGCTGATGACCCAGCCTTCGAGGTTGCGCTGTGGGCCACCGGACACCGCGAGCGCGCCCGGTGGGACGTTGCGGCGCAGGACGGTGCCCGCGCCGGTGTAGGCGCCGTCGCCCACGGTCACCGGCGCTACGAACATGTTGTCCGAGCCGGTGCGGCAGTGGGATCCGACGATCGTGCGGTGCTTGTTCACGCCGTCGTAGTTGACGGTCACCGATGCCGCACCGATGTTGCTGTGATCGCCGATCGTGGCGTCGCCGATGTACGAGAGGTGGGGGACCTTCGAACCCTCGCCGATCGTGGAGTTCTTGGTCTCGACGAACGTGCCGATCTTGCCCTTCACGCCGAGCGACGTGCCGGGGCGGAGGTAGGCGAACGGGCCGACGGTGGCCTTCTCGCCGATCACCGAGTCGCTGCCGTGCGTGCGCACGACGGAAGCGCCGTCGCCAACGGAAACGCCGGACAGCGTGGTGTCCGGGCCGACGACCGCACGTGCGCCGATGACCGTGCCTGCGCGGAGCTGCACGTTCGGCTCGATCAGCGCGTCCTGGCCGACGGTCACGTCCGCGTCCACCCACACCGAGGCGGGGTCGACGACGGTCACGCCGGAACGCATCAGGCCCTCGACGATGCGGCGGTTCATCTCGGCACCGACGGCGGCCAGCTGCACGCGGTCGTTGATGCCCTCGACCAGCCACGGGTCGGCCGCGATCAGGGCGCCCACGCGCTTGCCGTCGCCACGGGCGATGCCCAGCACGTCGGTCAGGTAGAGCTCGCCCTGCGCGTTGTCGGTCGACAGCCGCGAGAGGCCGTCGCGCAACACCGCCGCGTCGAACGCGTACACACCGGAGTTGATCTCGGTGATCAGCTGTTCCGTGGAGGAGGCGTCCTTCTGCTCGACGATCCGCTGCACGGACCCGTCGGAGTCGCGCACGATCCGGCCGTACCCGATGGGGTTCTCCACCACGGCCGTCAGCACGGTGACCGCGTTGCCCGCCGACGCGTGCTCGGCCAGCAGGGCCTTCAGAGTCTGGGTGTCGAGCAGCGGCACGTCGCCGTAGCTCACGATCACGGTGCCACCGAGGTCGTGCGGCAGCTCGGCCAGGCCGCACGAGACCGCGTGCCCGGTGCCCTTCTGCTCGGCCTGGACCGCGACGGTGACCTTGCGGCCGAGCGCCTCGGACAGACCATCAAGATGCTCAGTGACGGCTTCACGGCCGTGGCCGACGACGACGGCCAGGTGGTCGGGATCTGTGCCGGCCGCCGCGCGCACCGCGTGTTCGACGAGTGAGCGTCCGGCGATCCGATGCAGCACCTTGGGCGTGGACGACCGCATGCGGGTGCCTTCCCCGGCGGCGAGCACGACCGTGCTGACAGGGCCCTCGAGCATCAATGCTCTCCCTAACAGGCTGGGTGGTTCGAAGTCCGCGGACCAGCCTAAGCCTCCGCGGACGGCTCCCCCGCCACGGCCGCAACCTGGCAGCCACCCTGACGCTTCGCCACGTACATCGCCGAGTCGGCCCGGGACAGGGCCTGGTTCGCGGATTCCCGGGGGCGCAGCGAGATGACGCCGACCGACAGCGTGACGCCCCGGGAGAGGTCGATTGGCAAGCCTGCCACGGCATCCACGGCCCGTCCGAGTGCTGCTTCGGCGGCGTGCAGAGGGGCTCCGGGCAGCAGCACCACGAACTCGTCACCGCCGTAGCGGGCGACCATGTCGTCGCCGCGCAGCGCCTGCCGGAGTGTGCTGGCAATCACCCGGAGAACATCATCACCGTCAGCATGTGAATGCCGGTCGTTGACGCCCTTGAAGCCGTCGAGGTCCACCAGCGCGATGGAGAACGGGTCGACCTGACCGGCGATGAGCTCGCCCATCTTGTCGTCGAGCGCCCGCCGGTTCGGCAGCCCGGTGAGGGGGTCCTGCAACGCCTGCTGCGCTATCTGGCCGTGCGCGCGCGTCAGCCGTTCGTGCTCGCGGCGCGTCATCAGTGTGGCCACGCGGGACTCGCGCATTCCCCACAGCTCCAGCTCGAGAGCCGCGTTGTAGGCCTCCAGCGCGGACGTCGTGTGCGGGCCGCAGAGACGCGCGTACTCGCGTTCCAGCGACAGCACCAGCGACGGCTCCGACGTGTCGTGCTCCATCTGCGTGCGCGTGTCGCCCAGCACCTTCAGCGCGTCGTCCAGCCGGTTCGCCTCCACGAGGCACCTGCCCAGCGCGATCGCGACGATGATCAGTTCCCGCGCGTACATCGACAGGCCGCGCAACGACCACAGCCGGTCGAGGTGGTCCTCGCTCGGGCGCGTCAGCGCGTGGGCGGCACCGAGGATCGGCACCTGCTCGGCGGCGTCGAGGTCGCGCCTGCCGGGGTGCAGCGACTGGCGGAACGGCACCTCGGCGGCCTCGGCGAGCCCGGACGCCACGTTGAACTGCTCGTGCGCGGCGTCGTGCAGGTTCACCCGTTCGAGCCGCAGGCCCCAGCCGATGCGCAGCCGGGCCCTGTTCACCAGGTGCACGTAGATCTGGTGCGGCTGGCCGCTCTCGCGCAACGCGTTGTTCGCGCCCGCCAGCACGTCGTCCGCCATCTCGTAGACGCCCAGCTGGGTCAGCACCAGTGCGATGTCCTGCAGCGTCGTGGCCAGCAGCTGGTCCCACGTCCGCTTGTCGAACACCGGGTCGGTCTCGGGTTCCTCGTCGAGCATCATCGCCAGCGCGGCGGCGATCTCGGTCAGCGCCTTGTCCTCGGCGTTGCCCAGCAGGAACCGGCGTCCGCGCAACGCCCGCGCGTCCGCCTCCAGCACGATCAGGCCGTGGCGGCGGCAGTGGGCGAGCATCTCGTCGAGCTGCGGGTCGGACATGTCGACCAGCCCGGGAGTCACCAGCCGGACCACGGCCGCGGCTCTGAGCAGCTGTGCGACGATGCGGGGCTCACCGCGGCCCTGCGCCTCGGCGAGGATGTGGTCGATCTCGGACGCCGCGTCGAGCTGTGCGGCGAGGTGGCTGCTCTGGGCCACGGCGACAAGTTCGCTCGCGCGGCCCACCAGCCACGCGTCGGACATCTCGTGGTGGCGGTGGCCCACGTTGCCCTGCTCGTCGACCGTTTCCTCGGGCAGCTTCGCACCTCCCAAGACCACACTGACCTGCGCCCACCTCACGGGCCCTGCTCCGCCACCAGGATTCGAACCTGGACCATCTGAACCAAAATCAGAGGTGCTGCCTTTACACCATGGCGGAATGGGCGAACTCGCGTGCGCCCTGCGCACATGTTGTCACGAGACGTCCTCCTCTTGTCCAACCACCACTCATCCGGCTCAGCCCAAGATCACGGCTTCGCGCCGATTGACCTGGTCAGAAAGTCGGCGAGCGCGTTCCGGTACGTGTCGGTCGCCACATTCCATCCCGAGGTGTGGTCCGCGCCGGGGATCTCGACGTACTGCAGCGGCCACCCGAGCCCGGCCGCCGCGGTCGCGAGGTCGCGGGACGACTGAGTGGGAACGGTGCCGTCCGCGGAGCCGTGGAAGAGCAGCGTCGGGGGCTTGAGCGCGGGTGGGCTGCGGACCAGGTCGAACCGGTCGAAGTCGATGCCGGCCCGCCAGCCGGACACGAGCTCGGCGACCGGCGTGAGCCACGTCGGCACGCCCCGGTTCTCCGCCTGCAGGTCCAGCGTCTGCGTCCAGTTCGTGACGGGGGAGTCGAGCACGACGCCGTTCACCGCCGCCGCGACACTTGAACGGGCCAGCGTCTGGCCGACGATCGCACCGCCCATCGACCAGCCGTAGAGCACGATCTTCTGCGCACCCTGGTTCTGCGCGTACTTGATCGCGGCCTCGACGTCGCGCCACTCGGTGTCGCCGAGGTGGTAGAGACCGTCGGGAGAGGCGGGCGCGCCGGTGTCGTTGCGGTAGGTGATCAGCAGAACGGGCAACCCGGCACCGTGCAGCTGAGGAACCACGCGCAGTCCCTCCTCCCGCTTCGCGCCCCGCCCGTGGACGTTGATGACCCACGTGTCGTTCTTCGAGGCGGGCACGAACCACGCGGGCATGTCGCCGAGCTCGGTCGGCACGCCGACCTCGCTGTAGACGAGGCCGAGCGCGGTCTTCGGGTTGCCCTCGTAGACGGCGGTCTCGACGCGGAGCTTGGTGCCGTCCGGCGGCGCGTTGCCTTCCAGCAGCGGCCGTTCGACGCGGCCGTCCTTGCTGGTCGCGATGTCGCCGACCTTCGCCGTGCCGCCCGGCCAGATGAGGCCCATCGTGCCGCGCTGCAGGGAAGCGACCGACTCGGCGAGCACGACGTTCTTGTCGTCCTTGCCCAGCGCGGTGTCCGGATACTGCCCGGCCCACTGGTCGGGTACGAGCAGTTCGCCGCTGTAGTACCAGCCGATACCGCCCAGAGCGGCCGTGACCAGCACGAGCAGGGCGAGCAACGAGGTCACGGTGATCCGGATGATCTTGCGTCTGGCCATCTCTCGATGATGCCTCCTGGAGATCTCGATTCCAGGCGACACAGCGTGTTGATCCTGAGAACTGTCCGTGATTTTCCACGCGGGTCTGGCGAAGTAGGGTGGCCTAACCTACGCTTCCGTAAGTTACGGTTGCGTAGGTACGTCATCCCTCAATACGCCCCTCGAATCCCCTAGAGGTATCCGTATGACTTCGACGATGGACCGGTCCACCGACCAGGGCCCGAAGCCGTTGATCGACGGACAACGCGGTCATGCCGAGCAGCTCGGCGTCTACGTGTTCGTCATCGTTCCCTTCCTCGCCTTGCTGGCCGCCGTTCCCTTCGCCTGGGGCTGGGGCCTCGGCTGGGTCGACGTGGCGCTCTTCGTCGCCTTCTACTACCTCTCCGGCCTTGGCGTGACGATCGGTTACCACCGGTACTTCACCCACGGCTCGTTCAAGGCCAACCGCGCGCTGAAGATCGCACTGGCGATCGCGGGCTCGATGGCGTTGCAGGGCCCGGTGATCGACTGGGTGGCCGATCACCGTCGGCACCACGCGTTCTCGGACCGCGAGGGCGACCCGCACTCGCCGTGGCTCTTCGGCACCGGCCCCGCCGCGCTGGCCAAGGGCTTCTGGCACGCGCACATGGGCTGGTTGTTCGAGCGCGACAAGACCAACCACAAGCGCTTCGCCCCGGACCTGATGGCCGACAAGGACATCGTGTGGGTCGACAAGCTCTTCGTGCTGTGGACGACGATCTCGCTGGCGCTGCCCGGCGTGCTGGGCGGCCTGATCACGTGGTCCGTCTGGGGCGGCGTCACGGCGTTCTTCTGGGCAGGCCTCGTCCGCGTCGCGTTCCTGCACCACGTCACGTGGTCGGTCAACTCGATCTGCCACATGGTCGGCGACCGCCCGTTCGCGGCGCGCGACCGTTCCGCCAACGTCTGGGCGCTGGCGATCCTGTCGTTCGGCGAGTCGTGGCACAACCTGCACCACGCCGACCCGACCTCCGCACGGCACGGCGTGAAGCGCGGCCAGATCGACACCTCGGCCCGCCTGATCTGGATGTTCGAGAAGTTCGGCTGGGCGACGCAGGTGCGTTGGCCCAGTGAGCAGCGGCTGGCCAGGATCAGCGTGAAGAAGTGAGGCCGTAGGCTGACTCGGGTGACCAGGGTCAGGATGACGGGCAAGGAACGCCGAGAGCAGCTCCTGGACGTCTCCCGCGCCCTGTTCGCCGAGAAGGGCTTCGAAGCCACCTCCATCGAGGAGATCGCGCATCGCGCGAGCGTGTCGAAGCCGGTTGTCTACGAACACTTCGGTGGCAAGGAAGGCATTTATGCCGTCGTTGTCGACCGTGAGATGCAGCGCTTGATGGATCAGATCGTCGTGGCGCTGGACGGCGGCAGCCACCCTCGGGAGCTGCTGGAACACGCCGCCTGCGCGCTGCTCGACTACATCGAGGGCTCGACGGACGGGTTCCGCATTCTGGTGCGGGACTCGCCCGTCGCTTCGTCCTCCGGGACGTTCTCGTCGCTGCTCAACGACATCGCCTCGCAGGTCGAGCACATCCTCGGCCTGCACTTCGCCAAGCAGGGGTACGACCGCAAGCTCGCCCCGCTGTACGCACAGGCGCTGGTCGGGATGGTCGCCCTCACGGGCCAGTGGTGGCTCGAGGCGCGCAAGCCGAAGAAGGACGAGGTCGCGGCGCACCTGGTCAACCTCGCCTGGAACGGCCTGTCCGCGATGGAACACAAGCCCAAGCTGCGCAGCCGTTCTTGAGCTGCCCGTTGTGCTTCAGTAAGCGCGCATATAATATGCGCGCATGACAAATTACGAGTTCGAGCACAGCGTGGTGGGGCCGGCGTCCGTCGAGGCGGTCTGGGCGTTGTGGAGTGACGTCGGTCGTTGGGTGGAGTGGGACGAGGGCGTGGAGTCGGTGACGTTGTCCGGGCCGTTCGCCGAGGGCTCTCGCGGCGAGATGGTGATCAAGGGACAGGGAGCGATCCCGTTCGTGCTGACGTCGGTCGAGCAGGGCGTCGGCTTCGTGGACGAGACGGCGGTGCCGGACGCGGTGCTGCGGTTCTCGCACCGCGTGGAGCAGGTGGCCGAGGGCGTGCGCGTCACCCATTCCGTGGTGATCGAGGGGCCTGCCGCCGCGTTCCTCGGGCCCGTTGTGACGGCCGACTTGCCCGACGCGGTGGAGGCGCTGGTGAAATTGGCCTCGTGACGCGGTTCTCGGGCCCTGACGACTCACCGGGCTTTCTGTTGTGGCGGGTGACGCTCGCGTGGCAGCGGGCCATGCGGGCAGCGCTGGCTCCGCACGACCTCACGCACGTCCAGTTCGTGTTGCTGGCGTCGTTGTGGTGGCTGGTCGGGCACAGCGGTCCGCCGTCGCAGCAGCGTCTGGCCGAGCAGGCGGGTACCGATCCGATGATGACCTCGCAGGTCCTGCGCAAGCTCGCGGATCGGGGGCTGGTCTCGCGTTCGGTCGATCCGGCCGACTCGCGGGCGCGGTTGCTCGAGCTGACGGCCGACGGAAAAGCGCTGGTGGCCAAGGCCATGAAGGACGTCGAGGACGCTGACGCCGCCTACTTCGCAGGGCTGGGCGAGGAACAGCAGGCGTTCGTCCGAGGCCTCACACGTCTCCTGTGAGCCTCAGAAGCTTGTCGTTCGAGCCGTTCGACGTCGTGAGGTAGAGCGACCCGTCCGGCGCGGTGCGGGCGGCCCTGAGTCGTCCGTACTTGTCGTTGAGCTCCTCGGGGATGCTGACGTTCTGCACCTTGCCCGCCTGGTCGAGCGTGAACAGCAGCAGCTTCGAGCCTTTGAGCGCGGTGATCGCGAGCTTGCCGTTCCAGAACGCGGCCTGGCAGATCGCCTCGGTCGGCGACCCGGACGACCAGACGGCCTGGACCGCGTCCGGGAACCGCTCGAGGTCGGTCATCGGCACGCTCTCGTCGTACCCGCCCTGCGTGCCGCCCTTGGACGGGTCCCAGCCGTAGTTGGCGCCCTTTCGCAGCAGGTTGACCTCGTCGTCGACGTCCGGCCCGTGCTCGCTGGAGAACACCTGGTCGGTGCCGGGGCGGAACACCACGCCCTGCACGTTGCGGTGCCCGTAGGTGTAGATCCGGCGCTCGTTGGCGTTCGTCGACTTGGCGAACGGGTTGTCGGCCGCGCCCTGCCCGGTCTCGGCGTCGATCCGCAGCACCTTGCCGCCGAGGCTGGTCCTGTCCTGCGGGTTGCGCGCCTGCGCGATGTCGCCGGTCGCCACGAAGATGGTCCCGTCGGGCGCGAGCGTCGGGCGGCACCCGGAGTGCCTGCCGCTCGAGTTGGACGGCATGCCGGTGACCAGGTCCTTCACCTTGGTGGCCTTGGCGCCGTCGAGCCGGAACGTGGTGAGCCGCACGTCCTTCGAAGTGTTGTAGCAGGTGGTGAAGCGCTGGCCGTCCGGGTGGATCACCAGCCCCATCAGCCCGCCCTCGCCCCGCACCTGGATGTCGGCGAGGTCGATGTCGATGGGCGTGACCTGGCCGTTCTTCACGAGCTTGAGGCGGCCTGGGCGTTCGGTGACGAGCAACGAGCCGTCTTTCAAGAACCCGATGTCCCAGGCGTGTTCCAACCCGCTCGCGACCTCTTCGATCTTCAGCCCTTGTGGCGCGGGTGCCTTGGACGGCGCGTTGCCGCCCGGTTCCGGCGTGGAGCAGGCCGCGACCACCAGCACCGACACAGCAACGAGTGCGCGCATGTCCTAACTATGCGTTTGGTGCGGTGGAGGTTCCGTGAGGCCGTCAGTGCGCGCGCAGCGAGGCGATGCTCGGTTCATAGGGTCGTTCAACGGGCAGCAACGCGCGCGCTCCGTCCATGTCCCGCGCCCGCACCTTCTCGTGGATCTGCCTGGCCAGCGGCGTGACGTCCGTGATGCTGACCGTCCACTCGTTGACGTACCTGTCCGAGGCCTCCCTCGTCAGGCCGATCTGGATGGACCGGTGCGCCAAGGCCTCGTGGTTCAGCCCGCGTTCGGGATCCCACTGCACGCGTACCGAGGGCTTGCCGGAGATGTTGCTCTCGACCGCGTGCGCGACCGCCCAGTCGAACCCCTCACGGGTGATCCGCACGGCCAGCACGTGCTCCTGGCCCTCCTTTCGCGCATACCCGCAGCGGTACATCATCCAGAGGAACGACGGCTTGATCCACGTCATCCGCTCCATCTTGAACGGCGGCACGAGCCGTTGCGCCGCCACTGCCGGTACTGCGATCGCAGGCGAATAGGCCTGGTAAACCACGATGGACTGATCGTCGTAGTCAGCCCTGATCTCTCGATGTTCCACGGTTTCAGGATTGTCGGGCGGTCAACCGGGTTAGGTGGGCGCGCCGCTCAGCGTGACCGTCAGCGCCACCCGATAAGGGTTCGCCACACGAGCTATGGTGGTTGGTGAGACCCCTCGTCCCAGGCAGGGGTCTGTCTGGCGTCTCCCACTCGACCGGGGTTTCTCACATGCCGCTGCTCGGCCTGCTCGATGGTGTCCTGCCCGACAAAGCCCTCCGCACGTTGATCGACTCCGCCGGCGTTCCCGAGCTGGAGCTGGACGGTCCGCTGGCCGCCCGCCCGCTGGTCGCCGCGGCTCTGTCCACCGTCAGGCCCGTGCTGGCCGTCACGGCCACCGGGCGAGAAGCCGAAGAGCTGACCGGTGTCCTCAAGGACCTGATCGGCGCCGACGAGGTCGCGTTCTTCCCGAGCTGGGAGACGTTGCCGCACGAACGCCTGTCGCCCCGCGCGGACACGGTGGGTGCGCGGCTGCAGGTGCTCCGCCGCCTCAAGCACCCCGAGGGCAACCCGATCCGGATCCTCGTGACGACGGTGCGCAGCCTCATCCAGCCGATGGCGCCGGACCTGGGCGAGCTCAAGCCCGTGCACCTGAAGGTCAACGAGGAGCAGGACTTCGCCGAGCTTGTCACGCGGCTGGCCGAGAACGCCTACACGCGCGTCGACATGGTCGAGAAGCGCGGCGAGTACGCGACTCGCGGTGGCATCCTCGACATCTTCCCGCCGACCGCGGAGCACCCGTTCCGCGTCGAGTTCTGGGGCGACGAGGTCAGCGAGATCCGGCCGTTCTCGGTGCAGGACCAGCGGTCGCTGCCGGACGAGATCGCCGAGTTCGTGGCGCCGCCGTGTCGTGAGCTGCTGCTGACCGACGACGTCAAGGAGCGCGCCGCGAGCCTTGCCGACGAGCACCGGTCGGACGCCCACCTCGCCGAGATGCTGGAGAAGATCTCCGGCGGCATCGCGGTCGAGGGCATGGAGGCGCTCATCCCCGCGCTGTGCCCCGGCGAGCTGCAGTTGCTCACGGAAGTCGTCGAACCGGGCACCCACGTCCTGCTCAACGACCCGGAGAAGATCCGCGCACGGGCGGCAGACCTCGTCCGGACCGGGCAGGAGTTCCTCGAAGCGTCCTGGATGGCCGCGGCAACGGGCGGCAAGGCGCCGATCGACCTGGGGCGCAGTGCCTACCAGAGCATCAGCGAGATCGCGGAGAAGGCGCGCAACAACGACCGTCCGTGGTGGACGCTCAGCCAGCTGACAACTGACGCACCGGATGTCGTGCATCTCGACGTGAAGCCGGTCGAGGCCTACCAGGGCGATGTCGAACGCGCCTTCGCGGACCTCAAGGCGCACACGGCAGCGGGTGGCGCGGCGGTGCTCGTGGTCCCCGGTGCCGGTACCGCGCAGCGTGCCGTGGAACGCATGAAGGACGCCGAGATCGCGGCCGTCCACGTGGAATCCCTCGATGTGGCACCGAAAGCGCGGACCGTCACGGTCGTGCGCGGCGCGCTCGAGGACGGCTTCGTGCTGCCGGACCTCGCGCTGGTCGTGTTGACCGAGACCGACCTGACCGGCGGTCGCGGTGGTACGTCCACAAAGGACATGCGCAAGATGCCGTCCAAGCGGCGCAACGCGGTGGACCCGCTGGCGCTCAAGGCGGGCGACTACGTGGTGCACGAGCAGCACGGCATCGGCAAGTACGTGGAGATGGTCCAGCGCACGGTCGCCGGCGCCACTCGTGAGTACCTGGTGCTCGAATACGCGAGCAGCAAACGCGGCCAGCCCGGCGACAAGCTGTTCGTGCCGACCGACCAGCTCGACGAGGTCAGCCGGTACGTCGGCGGCGAGCTGCCGAGCCTCAACAAGCTCGGCGGCAGCGACTGGAAGAACACGAAGTCCAAGGCGCGCAAGGCGGTCAAGCAGATCGCGGCCGAGCTCGTGCAGCTCTACGCGGCCCGGCAGTCCGCCCCCGGTCACGCGTTCGCCAGCGACACGCCCTGGCAGCGCGAGCTGGAGGACGCCTTCGCGTTCACCGAGACGCAGGACCAGATGGCCGCGATCGACGAGGTCAAGGCCGACATGGAACGGTCCGTGCCGATGGACCGCGTCATCTGCGGTGACGTCGGCTACGGCAAGACGGAGATCGCGGTCCGCGCGGCGTTCAAGGCGGTGCAGGACGGCAAGCAGGTCGCCGTGCTGGTGCCGACGACGCTGCTCGCCCAGCAGCACCTCAACACGTTCGCCGAGCGCATGCGCCAGTTCCCGGTGAACGTCAGGGGACTCAGCCGGTTCACCGACGCGCAGGAGTCCGAGCAGACCCTCGCCGGGCTCGCGGACGGCGATCTCGGTCTTGCCGTAGCCGACGTCGCCGCAGATGACGCGGTCCATCG
>JAVXWK010000098.1:0-6840 GCA_032230575.1 Pseudonocardiales bacterium
GAAGAAGACGTCGTGCAGAGCGGTGCCCAGCGCGCCGCCCACTCGTTCGCCGTGGTGCAGTTCCCGCCTCGACGCCTTCATCCACTTCGAGGCGAAAACAGGCGGAGAAATCTCGCCGGCGACGACCGCGGTCATCAAGGCCACCTGATCGGACACGGCCGAGCCGGGTTCGACCTCGTGCACGGTCGCCCACACCCGATGCAGGGGCGAGTACTGGGCCGCGATCCCAGGTAGCGCACCGCCGAGCTTCTTGGCGACACGGCCGAAGCGAGCCCTGGCATCGTCGACACCTCCGCCGATGACGGCTCCCTGGACAAAGGCAGCGGAGCCGCCGAGCAGCGAGTAACCATTGGTGGTGACCACCAGCGCCGCCGTCAGGTCAGGCAGTGCCACCACGAAGTCGGTGTCCCGCCACGTGGCAGCCGCCAGAGCAGCCGAATCCGTCAGCGACACCGGCACGAGCGCGTCGTCTCGGTGATCTTCGCTGAGCCGTCCGGCCACTCCCACGTCCACACGGACCGCTTTCGCGCCCGCGTAGAGCACGTCGGCGAGTCTGCGGTCGATGTGGGCGGGGGACGCGAACGGAACCACGATCCCGTCCACTCGGCTCAACCAGGCAGGACTGAAGTTCGCCGCACCGTCGAACAGGATGTCCGACAACCGCGCGACACCGTCCAGCCCAGCTCCATCGGTCACCAGAGGAACCCGTTGTCGACGATGTCGGCGAACTGGTCGTAGACCGAGAGAGTCTTGTTGGGAATGATCTTGTCCATTTTCTTCTTGATGCCCAGCTCCCAAGCAGACCAGAAGCTTCCATCAGCGCGCAACATGACCATGACCTTGGTCTTCGGATCGATGAAACCGAGCGCCTGGCCTTGGCCGCGGTAGTTGAACCGGTAGATCTTCGTGTCCGCCGCGGTCATGTGCGCTCGCATGGCCGTTTCGAACTCGGCGAGCTTCGCCGGGTTCCGGTTGCCGGTGATGCCGAAGACCGAGGCGTGGCTGTCGTACTTCTTGCTCATGGTCTTCGGATTGGTGAAGTCGGCCTTGCTCTCCCAGGCGCCCTTCGCGCCCGATGTCGGGCATCCCGTGTTGTGCACCAGGACCGAGGTGTCCCCGGCCAGCACGTAGTAGGTGTGAATGCCGTCAACCGTGAGGTTGTAGACCTTCATGACCTCGGTGTGCCTGGTGGTGCCCGTGACGACCACCTGGTCACCCGTCACGGTCCGGAGGTGCTCGCCTGCCCGGACGTGCTGCGCGTCGATCCACTGGCCGCGGTCGGTGACCCAGAACGGGTGCCGGGCGGTCGCTTCGACGACGCCCGCGTTCGGGCCGTCGACGCCTACCGAGACCATCTGCTTCGTGCCCTCGCCGACGATCACCCTGGTGACCGCACGGGCTCCGGACAGTCCGGTCTGCGGGTCGGTCGCGGCGACCTGATCACCGACCACGACGTCCTTGATCGCCTTGCGTGAACCGTCGGCCATGTGGACCTTGGTCGCCGGCGCGAAGCTGTTGCCCGGCACCGTGCAGGCCTCCACGGCGTCCTGCATCGCCTTGCGGCCCGCCTTCAGCTCCCCGGCGGCTTCTTCGGAGCGCTTGAGGAACTTGCCGACCTTGCCGATCACCCTGCCGATCGCCCCGACCAGCTTCGCGCCCTTGCCGATCAGCGCGAGCGGGTTGGCCATCATCAGCGCGTTGACCGCGGTCCAGATGCACGCTTCGATGTCGCCCTGGGTGAAGCACTTGACGGCGTCGTTGTAGCCGATGAGGTCGAGGATGACCTCGGCGCCGTTCTCCAGCAGGAAGTCCATCATGGTCTTGCTGGCATCGCGCTGCGCTGCCTTGAACTTCTCGATGCACGCCGCGTCGCCGTTGCAGCTGGCCTCCAACTGGGCCTGCTCCGAGGCGTTCAGCGGCCCGCTCTGGTTCTGCTGCTCCTCCGCGGTCTTCTTGGAGATCGAGATGTTGTAGGCCTCATCGGCCGCGACCTGAGCTGCCTCGGCATCCTTGCCCGCCTGGATCGCCGAACTGCGCGCGGCCTGAGCGGACTGACTCGCGTCGGCCGCCGAGGCACTGGCCGCGGTGGCGGAGCTCGCGGCCCTCGTCGCGGCCTGGGAAGCCGATTCGGCATCGCGAGCCGCCGCGTCGGCAGCGGAGCGAGCTGTCTTGGCGGACTCGGCTGCCTGGTTCGCCGAGACCTGTGCCGCGTCGGCGGATGCCTTGGCCTGCTTGGCGTACTCCGCGGCCTCGTTCGCCGAGTTGCGGGCCCGCTCGGCCCACGCGGCGGCCTCGTCGGCGGCGTGGCGGGCCACCGCGGCCACCCTGGCGGCTTCCGCGGCGTTCTCCCGCGCGGTCGCCGCGATCCGTGAGCCTTCGGCGATGAGCCGTCGCACCGTCGACACGTGCGAAGCCACCAGCTCATCGCGCTGCCTGGCCTTGTGCTGGCCGGTCTGCACGAACTCCCGCACGTAGGACGGCGGGCCTGCCAACGCGATCTGGCCTGCCGCCTTCACCTCGGGGCCACCGGAGCCGATGATCTCGCCGGCCTTCATCCGGTCGTCCAGGTTGGCCGACTCGAACTGGCCCTTGGCCAGGAACTCGGTCACGTCGGCGGGCGTGCCCTCCAGGGCTTTCTGACCGGCCCGTTGAGTGGCCGGGCCGCCCTTGGACATGATCAGGCCGACCTCTTTGCGGTCGTCGACCACCTTGCCCTCGTAGTCCTGCGTCCGCAGGAACTCCCCGATGTCCTCGGGGTCGCCGCGAACGGCGCTGTACGCCGCGGCCTGCTTCTTCTCGTTCGGAGTCGTTTTGGCCACGTGCCGCACGCGCGCCAGGTCGTCGGCCTCAGCTGCCATGACCCGTCGCTGCGTCAGGTAGCTGTACATCTCCGTCGCACCGCCGGCCAGCGCCTGTTCGGCCGCCGAGCGGCTCCAGGACCCGCCGACGTTGCGCAACCGCAGCGCCGCCTGCCGCCCGGCCTGCAACATCGTGGCGTCGTCCACGCCCGGGGTGATGGCCGCGTGCAGCGCCTCGTTCAGCAGCGTCTGCGTTTCCTGATCGATCCGCGCTGCCTCCGCGGTCTCGTAGGCAGCGCGGTTGGCGAGGTCCCTCTTCGCCTTCTCCGCGGCCGCGACGCCCTCGTCCTGCAGCAACTGCAGACGGTTGCTGTCCGCTAGGCGGGCGTTCTTCTCGATCTCGATGGCGAGATTGGTGGCATCGGTCGCCGCCTGAGCGGCCTCTTGGGCTGCTTTGGCGTGTTTTTCTGATTCCTGGGCGGCCTTGTCGGCCTCTCCGGCGTGTGCGGCGGCTTCGTCCGCGGCCCTGGCGGCGTTTTCGGCGTGTCCGGCGGCGCTGATCGCGGCGCGGTAGGCGTCTCCGGCGGCCTTGGCCGACTGGTTGGCCAGTGATTCGGCGTTGGTGGCGGCCCGGTTGGCCTGTCCGGCGAACTTGTGGGCGTCGGCCGCGGCACGTCGGGCGCGTTCGGCTTCCGCGCCGGACACGCCGGCCTGGTTGGCGGCCTCCTCGGCGGCGGAGGCGGCCCGGTCGGCGTTGGCGCCCGCGCTCGATGCGGATCGGGCGGCGCCCGCTGCCTGGCTGGCGGCGTCGCCGGCGGCCTTGGACGCTTCCGCGGCGAGGCGTGCGCCTGCGGCGACGTCTCGTGCCTTTTGTGCGGCGATCCTGGCGTTGGCGGCCTGGTTCGCGTCGGTTGCTGCGTCCGCGGCGGCGCCGCGGGCGTCGGAGGCTGCCTGTGCGGCGGCAGAGGCGGCCGCGGCTGCCTGCATGGCGGCGTTGGAGGCGACGCGGGCGGCGTTGTTGGCGGAGTTGGCGGCGGAGACGGCTTCCTGTGCGGCGCTGGCGGCGCGGCTGGCGAAGTCGGCGGCCCGTCCGGCGGCGGCCGCGGCCGCCGCTGCGTCGTCCTTTGCCGCGGCGGCTTCGGCCGCGGCTGTCAGTGCTGCCTGTTTGGCCTGTTCGGCTGCGGCGACGGCTCGTCCGGAGGCCTCCTTGGCGGCTTCGGTCTCGAGGGCGGCTTCCGTGCCCGCGGCCTTGGCGAGGTTGACCAGTTCGGTGATGCTGGCCTGTTCGTTGTCCCTGGCCCGTGCCGTGTGCTGGCCGGTCGCGAGGAATTCCTGGACGTCGTCGTCGCTGCCGTTGAGGGCGATCTGGGCGGCCTTGTTGACCTCCGCGCCGCCGGTGGCCATGATCCCGCCGACCTTCTTGCGGCGGTCGATGACGGCCGGGGAGTACTGGCCGGCGGCGATGAACTTGAGGACGTCGTCGGCGGTGCCCTCGAGCGCTGCCTGGGCGGCGCGTTGGGTGGTGGGGCCGTTGGCCGCCATGATCTCGCCGACCTTGGCCCGGAGGTCGAGGCGGTGCGGTTCCTGCCAGCCTCCGGCCAGGAACTTCCGGACGTCTTCCGGGGTGCCGCCGAGTGCGGCCTGGGCGGCTTCGCGCACCCGTCGGCCCGAAACGGCCATGATCTGGCCGGTCTTGAGGCGGTTGTCGTGGGCGATGGTGACGTGTTGGCCGGTGGCGACGAACTGGCGGAGTTGGTCGTCGGAGCCCAGGAGTGCGGCTTCGGCGGCGCTCTTGGTGGCTCGGCCGCCGGTCTTGAGCAGTTCGACGGCCACGGCCCGGTCGTCGAGGGCTGTTTGGGCGCTTGCTCTTGGCGGGGTCACGGTGGCGGAGGTGCCGAGCATCGCGGCGACCAAAGCCACAACAGTGACGAGAATTACTGTAACGCGCGCGGTACCAGCGCGCGACAAAGCTATACGGACGTTGTCGTCCACAAATCCCCCAATTGTCAACGCTTCCCCCGAGAAGCCGTCCGGATGGCGAGAGCCCCGTGTTCTTCGCTACTCCGGGAAAGTTCGCGCCACCTTAGCATTGACGCGCGAATCGTCAAGTTGTATCTTCCTGCGTGACATGGGGGCTGACCTGGGGGTTCAATTAAGTGTAGGGCAATATTTGTCGTGCGCTTCCACAGTTGCACAGCCCTTTGTTGATCTTGTTTTATAGTGCTTTGTCCGTGTCTGCACTGGGGGGTTCTTTTTCATGCGTTCGTCTTTGACTGTTGCCTGTGTAGGCGTGTTGAGTGCCGCCGCGATCCTGGCGACGACGGCAAGTGTGCAGAGCGTGGGTGCCGCCGCCTCCGACGAACCGGTGGGGCAGTCGTCGCTCATCGAGGACTTCGAGCACCCGAACAAGGAGGCTGCCGCGGCGATCGGCATGACCTTGAAGAAGGGCGACGGCAGGATTTACTGGGTGGACTGCGCTGTGGGTGGCGACCTGCTCACCGTCGAGAGCGACAGCATCACCACGCCTGATCACATCGCCTGTTTCAGGGTCACCGGCCGCGATGCGTATCTGGCTTTGGAGATCCCCTCGACGTACTTCATCAAGGCAGGCAGCCTCAAGATCAAGGCCCTGCTGACCGCCAAGGTCGACGGTCAGCAGGTCAAGCGGGAATACACCATCAATTCCGGTGAGCTGACCCCGGTCGGCGAGACCATCCACCCCGAGGAGGGTGCGGCCGCTCTGGTTGAACTGCGTTCTGTCGCCTAACTTGAAATCTGGTGATTGGTCGATCAATTAATTTCTGCGGCTAAACGTCGCTCGCCAATACGTAAGGGTGCAACCCAATGTCACTGCAAGACAGAAGAGTCGTTGCCTTGGCGGCAACCGCTCTCGCGAGCGGTCTGCTCGTCACCGGATCGGCTCAGGCCGCTTCGGGTGGTACGCCCGTTCCGGACGGCACGTACCAGTTCGTCGCGAAGGTGGAGATCGAGGGTCGGGCGTGCACGGGCGCCCTGATCGACCCACAGTGGGTAATCACCGCCCGCTCGTGCTTTCCGGAGAACGCCCAACGGGCCGGTGCTCCGGCGAAACCCACCACCGTCACCATCGGGCGGACCAACCTCGCGGGCACCGCGGGCCGGGTGGCCAAGGTCACCACCCTCGTGCCGCGCGCGGACCGGAACGTGGTGCTGGCCAGGCTCGACACGATCATCAACGACATCGCCCCGATTCCGGTGAGCACCACCGCGCCGAGCACCGGGGAGACCCTGCGCGTCGCGGGCTACGGCCGCACCGCGACCGAGTGGGTGCCCGACCGGCTCGCCGTCACCGAGTTCACCTCCGGGGCTGTCGCCGACACCACCCTCGCCCTCAGCAACTCCGCCGGCGCGGACACCTGCAAGGGTGACGCGGGCGGCCCGGCGTTCCGCGAGACCGCCGGTCGAGTCGAGCTGGTCGCCATCAACTCCACCTCGTGGCAGCACGGCTGCCTTGGTGTGACCGAGACCCGGCAAGGCAGCACCGAGTCGCGGGTGGACAACCTCGCCGACTGGTTCCGGCAACTCGGACAGGCCAACGCCAACCTGGCGCAGAACAGGGCGGTGACCGCCTCCAGCAGCTACGGGGGTAGTGCCACGTGGAGCACGGCGGCGGTCGTCGACGGTGTTCGGACCTCCACCTCGGCTTCGTCCGGCTGGAGCAGCGACGGCAACCTCACCGCGAACCACACGGAGTGGCTGACGGTCGACCTGGGTCGTTCCCAGCCGTTGAGCCGGGTGGACCTCTACCCGCGTTCCGATGGTGCCGCTACGGGTTCGGGTTTCCCGCGTGACTTCACGATCGCGGTGTCGGACGACGGTACGAACTGGACGACCGCGGTCACCCGCACCGGCTACGGCAGGCCGGGCGCGAGTGCCCAGGAGTTCAGCCTGGCCGGGAAGTCGGGCCGCTACCTGAAGGTCACCGGCACCAGCCTCAGCACGGACGACAACGGGCACTACCGCATGCAGTTCGCCGAGGTCGAGGCCTACGGCCCGAATTCGG
>JAVXWK010000115.1:0-3949 GCA_032230575.1 Pseudonocardiales bacterium
AGGTGCCCGCCGAGCCGCCAGGTGCGCCGCTCCAGCTCCGCGTACGTGACCGTGCGCCGCGAGTCCGCGAACGCGACCTTCTCCGGCGCGTTCGCCGCGTGGTATCGCAGCAGGTCGGACAACGGCCGGATCAGTTCGGTTCGAAACATCCCGACGGCGCTCCCTATTTACTGGCGACGTGGCTTGCACCTCGAGCGATGTTAGCCTCGGCCTCATCAGGCAGGTAAGTAGGAAATCCCCTAGCACCCCCCTAGGACCCCCCTATCATCCCGCCCGAAAGTGCTTTCCCCGGTGGAGCTGTTTTGCGGAGCCGCCCCGGTGGCTAATCTTTGATCACCGGCCCGGAAGAGAAGCTCGAAACAATAACCCGGCTCAACTCCGCCACATGTTTTACCTACTCCTCGGAGGGGCATTCCAATGACTCAGGCGCAGCAGACGGTGAACCTGCCCAGCTCGGTGTTCACCGGCCTGAACGAAGTCGGCGATGTCGCGGCCACCGGAAACGTTCTCGGAGTCATCAACTACACGACCGAGTGCACCGACCCGCGTGTCGAGAATGGCCTTCTGCGGCTGGACCTGCACATGGCAGCCGCCGAGGCGGAGGCATTCGCGGAGGTGTGGACGACCTCGCGTCCGGTCGAGACCGGTGAGCACCACGGCGTCGTTTACGCCCACGACGGCGAGTATCTGCTCGTCGCCGGCCGCATCGCCCCGACCGGCCGCTACACCGAGGACGCCCGTGTGGCGTACGTCGCGGCGCTGGACCTGATGGACACCCTCGGTTACAAGAACTGCTTCCGCATGTGGAACTTCATCAACGACATCAACGCGGACAACACCGAGGGTCTCGAGATCTACCGGGACTTCTGCAAGGGCCGCGCGGAGGCGTTCGAGCTCTTCCACTTCGGTGACAAGGAGGTGCCGAGCGCGACCGGAATCGGGTCGCGGGGCGGCGGGATCGCGTTCTACTTCCTCGCCTCCCGCTCCGCCGCGCTGACGTCGGTGGAGAACTCGAAGCAGCTCGCCGCCTACCACTACCCGAGGCAGTACGGCCCGCGTCCTCCCAAGTTCGCGCGGGCCACCTACCTCGCCGCCACGCACACCGACCGCAGGTCAGGGCAGATCTACGTGGCCGGCACGGCCAGCATTCGCGGGCACGAGACCCTGCACGACGGCGACATCGCGGCGCAGGTGAAGTTGTCACTCGACAACATCGAGCACCTCATTTCCGACGAGAACCTGGCGGACTACGAGATCACGCAGGGCAATTCCTTGCTGAACCTCGACAACATCAAGGTCTACGTCCGTCACCGTTCCGACATCCCCGCGGTCCGCGCGATGTGCGAGGAGCGTTTCTCCCCGAACGCCCGGATCCAGTACCTGAACGTCGACGTCTGCCGCGCCGATCTCCTCGTGGAGATCGAGGGCATCGTCGCCTGAAACGTCCAGCGGAACCAGAACAGGAGCGAGAACAATGCCTCAGACGGTGAAGCTGACGGAGTTCACGTACACGCGGACCGCGGCCCCGTGGATGACGTTGCCGGCGACGCAGCAGCCCCACTGGCACCACCACCCCGAGTACGACCTGATCGAGGCCGAACTGACTGGCGCGCTCCCCCTGGTCGCACATTCCGAAATTCGCGAGGCGAAGCGCGCACTCGGGCTCGCCGCTCTCGGTGAGGCACGTGTGCTGCAGCTCGGCGACTGCGCGGAGTCCTTTTCCGACGCCGACCCGCTGACAACTTCCCGAAAGGTGCGCAACATCCAGAAGATCGCCGCCCGCATGGCGGAACGGTCCGGTCAGCAGGTGGCACGTTTCGGACGGATGGCGGGCCAGTACGCGAAGCCTCGTTCGAGCAACTTCGAAACGGTCGACGGGATCCAGCTGCCCTCGTTCCGGGGCGAGCTGGTCAATTCGTTTGATGCCGACAATCTCGCCCGGCAGCACGACCCCGAACGAATGCTTCAGGCTTATGACGCTTCTTCCTCCGTCATCCGAGAAGTGCGCGCCCATTGGGCGGGAAGTGCCGAGGAACTCTCCGGTGGCCCGTGGGTAGCTCACGAGGCATTGGTGCTGGATTACGAGAACGCGCTCATTCGTACCGACGAGCGCACCGGCGAGCAGTTCCTCACCTCGGCGCACTTCCCGTGGATCGGCGAGCGCACCCGCCAGCTCGACCACGCGCACGTCTCGATGTTCTCCGCGATCTCGAACCCGATCGGCGTGAAGATCGGTCCGACCGCGGACCCGGAGACCGTCGTCCGGCTGTGTCAGCTGCTCGACCCGCACCACACACCGGGCCGCCTGACCCTGATCATCCGCATGGGCCGCGAGGACATCCACGTCGCGCTCGCGCCGATCGTGCGGGCTGTGCGGCGCGCCGGCCACCCCGTCGTCTGGATCTCGGATCCCATGCACGGCAACACGGTCAGCACCGAGACTGGGCGAAAGACTCGACTTGTCTCCCATATCATCGAGGAGGCCACGGCGTTCCGGCACATCCTCGAGACCGAGGGCGCACACGCGGCGGGCCTGCACCTGGAAGCGGCCGCGACTGACGTGACGGAGTGCGTCGGCGGGCCTGTCCCCGACGAGAAGGCTCTCTCCGAGCGCTACGAGACCCTCTGCGACCCGCGGCTGAACCCCGAACAGGCGCTCGGAGTGATCGACTCGTTTTTCTGATCTCTCGCAGACAGGGAAACACCGATGGCGTCTGGATCCCCGGCCGGCCGGACCGCAGCCCTGACCGCCGATGTGGCGGTCGTCGGGTGCGGCCCGGTCGGTCTCGTTCTGTCCATCCTCCTCGCGCACAAGGGATGGCGGGTCGTCATCCTGGAGAAGTACCGCGGCCAGTACCCGTTCCCGCGCGTCGTCGCGTTCGACGGTGAGACCGCGCGCTCGTTCGCCTCGGCCGGCATCGGCGCGGACCTGATGGAGCTCGGCGAACCCCTGGGGCAGTACATGTTCCAGAACGCCGAGGGCCGCGAGCTGTTCTCCTTTGAAGCGCCGTACGAGCCCGGCCGTGACGGCTGGCCGATCGCGACGGTGATGCACCAGCCGACGTTCGAACGGGCGTTGCGCGAGCACGTTCTGACGCTGCCGAACATCACCACCTTGTTCGGGCACAAGGTGGAGGCGATCGCCGACCACGGCTCGCACGTCTCTCTGACGGCTCCCGGGCCGGATCACGAGGGTGACGTCACGGCGTCGTGGGTCATCGGGTGCGACGGCGCGAACAGCTTCGTGCGCGACGTCATGGGCTCGCGCATGCTCGACCTGAACTTCAAGCACGACTGGCTGCTGGTCGACGTCGTCTTCCACGAGAAGCGCGCCTTCCGCCCCAACGACGTGCAGGTGTGCGACCCGGCCCGCCCCACCACGATCGTCGCGTCCGGTCGCGGGCACCGGCGGTGGGAGTTCATGCGCCTGCCCGGCGAGTCCGTCGAAGAGCTGTCCACTGTGGAACGCATGTGGGAGTTGCTCGCTCCTTATGACGTGACGCCCGCGAACGCCGACCTGACGCGCAACATCGTCTACACCTTCCAGGCGGCGATGGCGGACAAGTGGCGCGACGGACGTCTTCTGCTCGCCGGCGACTCCGCGCACCTGATGCCGCCGTTCGCCGGGCAGGGCATGTGTTCCGGCATCCGCGACGCCACGAACTTGGCGTGGAAGCTCGACCTCGTGCTGCGGGACCTCGCTTCTCCTGAGTTGCTCGACGCGTACCCGGCCGAGCGGGCTGTGCAGGTTCGGCACACGATCGAGATGTCCATCGAGGTAGGCAAGATCGTGTCGGAGCTCGACCCCGTGGCCGCTGCTCGCAGGGACGCGTTCCTGATCGCGATGCAGGCCAAGCCGGAGGGCGTCGACCTGGCTCCTTCGGCTTATGCGCTGGAGGACGGGATTGTCCGGCGTGGTCCTGACGGCATTTCGCTGCCGGACGGCGAG
>JAVXWK010000158.1:0-9070 GCA_032230575.1 Pseudonocardiales bacterium
GCGCGGTGAGCCCAGGTCTTGTTGCCAGGGCGGAGGGTTTCGTAGATCGCGGCGAACGTCGCGGTGTCGCGTTTGCCGACGACGAAGCGGGCCGGCTGGCTGTTGCCGTGGGACGGGGCCCAGCGGGCTGCCTCCAGCAGGACGCGCAGCTCGTCGTCGGAGATCGTGGCGTCGGCGTCGAAAGCGCGAGGGCTCCAGCGCTGGGAGATCAGCTCGTTCATCAGATCGCATACTGCCAAACGGCCAGGGAGTAGGCACCGAACCAGGCGCTGAACAGCACCGCCAGACCGAGCACGGTCAGGACGGTGGACAGACGGCGGCGGGCCAGGACCAGGGCCGGCGGAATGAGGAGGGTGAAGGCCGGCAGGAGCAGGCGCGCCTTCGAGTTCATCAGGCCGTTGGAGCCGATGTCCATGACGAGGACGCCGATGGCGTAGACGATCAGCGGCCACTCCAGGCGGCGCTGGAAGGCGTAGAAGACGAGCACGATCGCGAGGACCAGCAGCCAGACCGTGCCGGTCTCGAGTTCGGAGCGCGGGTTGCCGAGGTGCTCGAGGGCGAACTTCCACGTGGCCGAACCGCCGTCGAACTTGGAGCCCCAGCCGCGTTGCTGCACGCCGAACCAGCCGGAGAGGTCGCCGGTGCGGATCGCGACCCAGGCCAGGTAGCCGAGCAGGCCCAGAGGTGCGGCGACGGCGCCTGCCCAGGCTCGCCAGTCCCGTCTGTCGGCGATCACCGCGACGACGGCCGCCAGGACGACCGCTGCGATGAGGGCACCCGCGGTGGGGCGCACCAGGCCCGCGCCGGCGCAGCAGACGCCCGCGAGGATCCAGCGCTTCTTGACCACTCCCACCAGGGCCCAGATGGCGAACGCGCAGAACGTGGCCTCGGAGTAGGTCATCGACAGCACGACGGCCATCGGCGAGGCCGCGAAGAGGGTGACCAGGACCAGGCCGGACGAGATGGAGCCGCCGCGCACGGCCCGGCCGAGTACGAACAGGCCGTAGGCGCAGAACAGGCCGCTGACCAGGCTGACGGCGAAGGCGGCGCCCTCGACGCTCACGCCAGGGAGGCTGTCGACCCACCTGACCAGGGCGGGGTAGCCGGGGAAGAAGGCCAGTGGCGTCTCGGCGCTGCGCCTGCCCGCGGCGTCGGTGAGGCGGCTCGGGACGCCGTTGTAGCCACCGGCGGCGATGCCGAGGAACCACTCGCCGTCCCACGACTTGAGCTCACCGAGCGCGGTGCTGGTCGTGCCGTGGAGCTTGTTCTGGTACTCGACGACCAGCTGCAGGACGTAAAGACCCACCTGGCGCACGAACAGGTAGATCAGGCCCGGCGCCGACCAGACCACCGCGGGGTGTCTGAGCGCCCCGGCCAACCGCGAGCGCGCGTTGCTCTCGTGCACGGCTGCTGGGGCCTCCACGCGATAGGCGGTCGACGACACCCGGACAGAGTAGTCACGCGCGTCACGGCTCCAGAGTCTCACCAGGTGGTCCGGGTAGGCTGCCTACGACGTGGGGTTTTAGTCGCGCGAAGGAGGTCAGGTCGGTGGCGCTCGTCGTCCAGAAGTACGGCGGTTCATCGGTTGGAAGCGCCGAGCGGATCAAACGCGTGGCTGAGCGCATCGTCGCGACCAAGAAGGCGGGGAACGACGTCGTTGTCGTCGTGTCCGCCATGGGTGACACGACCGACGAACTGCTCGACCTCGCCCGCCAGGTGTCGCCGGTGCCGCCGGCGCGTGAGCTCGACATGCTGCTCACCTCGGGTGAGCGGATCTCGATGTCGTTGCTCGCCATGGCGATCCACTCACTCGGTGCCGAGGCTCGCTCCTACACGGGTTCGCAGGCAGGCGTGATCACGACGGCGGTGCACGGCAAAGCCCGCATCATCGACGTGACGCCGAGCCGCATCCAGGACGCGACGTCCGAGGGGGCCATCGCGATCGTCGCGGGCTTCCAGGGCGTCTCCCAGGGCTCGAACGAGATCACCACGCTCGGCCGTGGCGGCAGCGACACCACCGCGGTGGCGCTCGCAGCAGCGACGAAAGCCGATGTGTGCGAGATCTACACCGATGTGGACGGCGTCTACACCGCCGACCCGCGCATCGTGCCGAACGCGAAGAAGCTCGACACGATCAGCTACGAGGAAATGCTCGAGATGGCCGCGTGTGGCGCCAAGGTGCTGATGCTCCGCTGCGTGGAGTACGCCCGCCGCTACAACGTGCCCGTGCATGTCCGCTCTTCGTTCAGCAACAAGACCGGAACCATCGTGTCCGGTTCAGTGGAGGACCTTCCCGTGGAACAGGCGATGATCACCGGCGTCGCGCACGACCGGTCTGAAGCCAAGATCACCGTGACCGCTGTCCCCGACCACCCCGGCATCGCGGCCAAGATCTTCCGCGTCGTCGCGCAGTCGGAGCTCGACATCGACATGGTCGTGCAGAACGTCTCGCAGGCCGCGTCCGGTCGCACGGACATCACCTTCACGCTGGCCAAGGTCGACGGCCCGCGCGCGGTGGCGGCGCTGGAGAAGGCCCGCGGCGAGATCGGCTTCGACCAGGTCCTGTACGACGAGCACGTCGGCAAGGTGTCGCTGATCGGCGCGGGCATGCGCTCGCACCCCGGCGTCACGGCGACGTTCTGCGAGGCGCTGGCCACGGCCGGCGTCAACATCGACATCATCTCCACCTCGGAGATCCGCATCTCGGTCATCTGCCGCGACACCCAGCTCGACGACGCCGTCCGTGCCCTGCACGACGCGTTCGAGCTCGGTGGCGACGAGGAGGCCGTCGTCTACGCAGGGACTGGCCGATGACCGCCCCGGTGCTCGCGCTGGTGGGCGCGACCGGTGCCGTGGGCACCGTGATGATCGACATCATGAACACCCGCTCCGACTTCCCGTGGGGCGAGGTCCGGCTGATCGCGTCCGCGCGCTCGGCGGGCAAGAAGATCAGCGTGCGCGGCCAGGAGCTCACTGTCATCGAGCTCTCGCCAGAGGCGTTCGACGGCGTGGACATCGCGATGTTCGACGTGCCGGACGAGATCTCGGCCGAGTGGGCCCCGATCGCCGCCGAACGCGGCGCGATCGCGATCGACAACTCCGGCGCGTTCCGGATGGACGCGGACGTGCCGCTGGTCGTGCCAGAGGTCAACGCGGACCAGATCGACAACCGGCCGCGCGGCATCATCGCGAACCCGAACTGCACGACGCTGTCGATGATGGCGTCGCTCGGTGCCCTGCACCGCGAGTTCGAGCTGAAGGAACTGGTCGTGGCCTCGTACCAGGCCGCGTCCGGCGGTGGCCAGGCGGCGATCGACCGCCTGTACGCCGAGATCAGCGCATTGGCTGGCAAGGAGGTCGGTGTCGCCGCGGGCGATGTCCGCGCGACGCTCGACGCCGCCGGCCTGCCCGTGTCCGACTCGCCGTTCCCGGCTCCGCTGGCGTTGAACGTGGTGCCGTGGGCGGGTTCGCTGAAGGACGACGGCTGGACGTCCGAGGAGCTGAAGGTCCGCAACGAGGCCCGCAAGATCCTCGGCATCCCGGACCTGAAGGTCTCCGCGACGTGCGTGCGCGTCCCGGTCGTCACCACGCACTCGCTGGCCGTCCACGCGACGTTCGCGCGCGAGGTCACGGTCGAGGCGGCGCACAAGATCTTCGAAGAGCAGCCGACCATCGTGCTCGTGGACGACCCGGCCGCGAAGAAGTTCCCGACGCCCGCTGACACCGTGGGCGAGGACCCGACGTACGTGGGCCGCGTGCGCCAGGCGCTGGACTTCCCGAACACGCTGGACTTCTTCGTGTGCGGTGACAACCTGCGCAAGGGTGCGGCGCTGAACACCTACGAGGTCGCGGAAGAGCTCGCGAAGCGCCTCTGAGTTGTCCGAAGGCCCCTGATCAGGCGCGCAAAATCGCGTGACAGGGGCCTTTGACTTGTCTGCACGAGTCTGACCGTGGACGTGTTCGTTCTCGGCGAGAACGGCAAGATCCAGCTCCTCGACACCCCTGACGGCTGCGAGGACCTCGCCGGGTTCGAGAGCTGGCGTACCCCGGTATGGTCGGGCCACGATGGGGGAGATCGAGTGGATCAGGCCGCCTCGACTGAGTCAGGTCGTGGCCGCCTATCAGGGTTTCGCACAAGGCGCGGGTGTCCGAACAGGACTGGTCGACCAGCTGGTCGCGTGTTCGGCGGAAGATCCCGCGAAAGCACTGGCCGAGTGGGCGGGCAGACCGGCGCACCAGCCTGACCTGGTGTCGCGGCAGGGCGCCCGGCTCCTGGTCGAGAACGACTACCGGGGCGCGATCAAGTCGCAGGGGCCCGGCGCGTTGATCTGGGCATTGCCCGCCGCCGTCCAACGCCTTGACGCCGACCGGATCGCCGAACTGGTCGCCCTCACCCACGGCCGGGACTCGAAGGCCGTCGACGTCGTGATCATGCTGGCCGAGCACCTCTTCACGCCGGACGAGCTCGATCCGCCGGACGCCGATCCCGCCACGGCGGCAGGTGCGTTGGCGCAGGCGGTCAAGGGTGAAGGCCGCGGTGTCGCGCGGGCGATCGGCGGTGCGTTGAAGGGCGGCCAGCAGCACGACGTCCGCAAGATCGCCGAAGAGCTGTACCGGAGGTCGTGGTGAACCGGGACGAAGCGATCGCCAAGGCCGAGAAGTGGTTGGCGGACAACAAAGAAGAGCCGTACCGCATCGCTCCGAACAGCGTGTGGGAGACGACCGACGGCTGGGAGCTCGGGTTCGGGCTGCCCGACGAGAACGGCAAGGTGTGGGCCGTCACCCGGTCGTCCAAGCACGGCCTCGAGGTGCACGCGCTGGGCACGGTCACAGAGCTCGCCGAGGGCAGCGCGGTGGTGCAGCCGCGGCCGTGGCAGCCGCGGTTCGACCCGGAGTTCGTCGTCGGGTTGCCTGGCATGGGGAACTACCCGAGGCCGAAGCGCACGGCGGTCGTCGGGTGGGTGCCCTCGGGCGGCGGCGACTTCCAGCCGAACCCCGGTCACGTGCGCGGGCCGGTGGCGTCGGGCCTGCCGCGGCCGCTGACGCCGATGGAGTACTTCCTCAGTTACCTCGAACGCGGCTGGTACGACATCGCAGACGTGGCGCATCACGGCGTGCACGGCGAGGTGCTCATCCCCGGTGACGCGTCGCCGACCCGGTTCGACTACCCGGAGGAGCTCGCCGTCTACACGAGGCAGGAGCTGCTCCCCGACGGCACGAAGCACTGGTACCGCGTCGGGCTCAACGCCGTCATCGGCAAGATCCTGGGGGCGAAGTTCCAGGGAACGCAGCCGAGGCGCCTGCACATCAACCCGGACCTCGCCTACGACACGGTGCTGGAGCTGGGGCAGTTCGCCGACGACGCCTCGCAGCACCTGCGGCTGCACAGTTGTTACGACCACGGCACGTTCCAGCGCGAGGAGGGGCCGTGGATCGACCACGCGGACCTGCCGGTGCTCGGCCGGATCATGCGCGCGGCACCGGTCGACGCGGTCGCGGTGGAGACCATCCGGGTGTCGTTCACGCTCGGCGTCGACGCGCAGGACCGCTACTTCGTGATCAAGGATCCCGAGAAGGTCGTCGACACCGGCAAGCTGCGCGGCTGCCTGATCGGCGGTGCGATCGGTGACGCCTTGGGTGCGAACACCGAGAACCTGCCGATGGAGGTCGTCTACGAGCGCCACGGTCCGCAGGGCATCACGGATCTGCCGGACGAGCCCGCGATCACCGACGACACGCAGATGACGCTGTTCACGTTCGAGGCGATGATCAGGGCGCACGTGCGCGACCGGCTCACGGGCACCCCGGGCTTCGGGGAGGTCCTGCAGCACGCCTACCAGCGTTGGCTGCACACCCAGAAAACCCCGTGGGAGAAGGCACGCGGCCCGCTGTCCACTCTGGACGAACCGGACGGCCGGCTGATCGGCCACCGCGACCTGTTCCGGATGCGCGCGCCCGGACTCACTGTCACGTCGGCATTGCAGCAGTACGCCGGCAGCGGGGTCATGGCCACGGCCGAAAACCCGGCCAACGACTCCAAGGGCTGCGGCGGGGCCATGCGCGTCGCGCCGATCGCCTTCTACGCCAAGGACGCCGGGTACACCTTCGCGCTGGCCAAGCAGGCCGCGGCGATCACCCACGGCCACCCGAGCGGCTACCTGTCCGCGGGGTTCTTCGCCGTACTGGTGCATCAGGCGTTGCAGGGCAAGGGATTGCTCGAAGCCGTCGACACCGCGACGACCTACGTGTGCAGGCACAACGGCCACGAGGAGGTCGTCGCCGCGGTCGAGCACGCTGTCGAACTCGCCGCGCTGGGCGACCCGAGCGTGGCACGGGTCGAGGAACTCGGACGCGGCGGCGTGGGTGAATCAGCGCTCGCGATCGCGCTGTACTCGGCGTTGGTGACCGACGACCCCAACGAGGCATTGCTGATCTCGGTCAACCACGGCGGCGACAACGACTCGACAGCGTCCATGTGCGGCAACCTCGTCGGCGCGCTGCACGGCGTCGACAAGATCCGCCCGGACTGGGTCGAGCGCGTCCAGTTCCGCGAGGTCATCGACGAGATGGTGGAGGACTGGGCGAAGGAGACCGGCTCGAACCCGCCGATGGCACAGGAGTGGTTCACCCGCTACCCGCCCTCCTAGGGTGGGAGTCATGGCGGAGAGCGACGAGCAGTACGACGCGCTGGGCGCGGTGTACGAGCGGGCCAAGCACATCCCGACCGGGCTGGCCGAGCGCGCCACCCTGCTGTCGGCGGTCGGTGACCTGCGCGGGAAGTCCGTGCTGGACGTGGCGTGCGGCACCGGGTTCTACGCGCGGCTCTTCCACGACCTCGGTGCGGCGAAGGTGGTGGGAGTCGACTCGGCCGGCGAGATGATCGGCTACGCCCGTTACGTCGAGGGACGTGAGCCGCGCGGCATCACCTATGAGCAGCACGACGCGACCACGTTGCCGGTGCTCGGCGAGTTCGACGTCGTGACGGCGGTCTGGCTGCTCGGGTACGCGGACGACGAGCCCGCGCTCGACGCCATGATCGGCAATCTCACGGCGAACCTCGCTCCTGGCGGGCGGCTCGTCGTGCTGGTGCCGAACCCCGACCCGGACTGGGACCTCTACGCGGAGTACGGCCGCTACGGCTACAAGATCACGCCGACCGGCCCGATGAACCTGAAGCAGCCGGTCGTGGTGCACGTGCTGGGCGACCCGCCGTTCGACTTCGACTCCTTCTACTGGGAGCGCGGCGCGTTCGACGGAGCCCTGACCCGAGCTGGTCTGCGGGACGTGACGCGGCAGCCGGTCGTGACCCCGGACGACGACGAGTCCTGGGACGCGTTGCGGCAATGCCCGAGCTTCGGCGTGTTCACCGCCGTGCGAGACAGCGCATGATCGTTCTGGCGGTCGATCTCGGCACCACGGCCACGAAGGTCGTCGCGGTCGACGCTCAGGCGCGCGTCGTGGCGTCGACCGAACGCGGCTACCCGATGCGCACGAGCGGCGTGGAAGCGACGCATGATCCGCACCAGGTCCTGAACGCCGCCCTCGACGCACTCGCGGAGCTGGCCTCCGAGGACGTCCGCGCCATCGCCCTGACCGGCGCCATGCACTCGATCATGGGCTTGGACGCCTCGCACCAGCCCGTCACGGAGTCGCTGAGCTGGGCCGACAACCGCGCGATCGAGCAGACCGAACGCTTGCGCGGGACGGCGGAAGGCCGCGAGCTGCACCAGGCCACGGGCGCCCCGATCCACTCGTTCACGCCGCTGATGAAGCTCGCGTGGTTCCACGAGAACGGCGTGCGAGCCGCGAAGTGGTGCGAGATCAAGGACTTCGTGCACCTCCACCTGACCGGCGAGCTGCTCAACGAGCACTCGTGCGGCTCGGGCACGGGCCTGATGAACATCAACACCCTGCAGTGGCACGAGCCGTCGCTGGAGTTCGCGGGCGTCACCGCCGACCAGCTCCCGCCGCTCGTCGAACCCACCCACTCCACACCGCTGAAAGCCGAGATTCCCGGACTGCGCAAGGGAATCCCGGTGATCATCGGCGGTGGCGACGGCCCGCTCGGCAACCTCGGTGTCGGCGCGGCGACCCCCGGCGCCGGCGCGGTTTCGCTCGGCACGTCCGGCGCACTCCGCGTGGCACAACAGGGTCCGGGCGTCGACGAGGAAGGCCGCACGTTCAGCTACGCCATCGCCGAGGGCCTCTGGGTCCGCGGCGGCGCGATCAGCAACGGCGGGGTAGTAGCGCAGTGGGCGTCGGAAACCTTCAACGTTCCGGTGGGCGATCTTCTCGAACAGGCTGCTGAAGTCGACTCCGACGGCCTGGTCGCCCTGCCGTACCTGCTCGGCGAGCGAGCACCGTGGTGGGACCCGACCGCCCACGCCGCGTTGCTCGGCCTGCGTCGCGAACACACCCCGCAGCAGATCACGAAAGCCCTGGTAGAAGGCGTCTGTCAGCAACTGGCGCTGGTGCTCGACGCCGTCCCGCGCGTGGACTCGCTGCGGATCACCGGCGGTGCGTTCCGCGCCCCGATCTGGGCTCAGACCCTGGCGAACACGCTCGGCATGCCGTTGCACCTGACCGAGGACAGCGGCGGCTCGGCCGTCGGCGCGGCACTGCTGGCGTGGCGCGCTCTCGACGAGATCGAGTCGCTGACCGTCGACCTAGTGCGGCCCACGAAGACGATCACGCCGGACGAGGACGCGATCACGAAGTACGCGAGGGCACGACCGTTCGTGGCGAAGGCGTACCGGGCGCTGGAGGAGCTGTACAGCGAGGGCACCGCCCCCAGAACGTGACCTCGGCCCGCTCGACGTGGAACCCGGCGAGCTCGACCGCCGCCTCGAAGACGCAGTCCACGTTCTCGGTCCGGCCGCATTCGCGACACACGAGGTGGTCCCAGTGCTGGCACGGCCATCACCCTAGTCCTGCGATTTTGAACACATCAAGAAAACGAAGGGTTAAACATTTTGCCATCCAAGTGAGGATGGCGGTGTGGACCTCGCCCCCTTCAACCACGTCCTCATGCTGCCCAGGGTTCGCCCTCTGACGTTGTTGATGTTCTTCG
>JAVXWK010000169.1:0-12226 GCA_032230575.1 Pseudonocardiales bacterium
TGGGACTTCAAGGTCTTCGCCCAGATCTGGGTCTTCAAGGAGGGCGGCCCGAGCGGTGAGAGCACGACGCTCGCCGTGCTGCAGTACCTGGAAGGCATCGCGAAGAGCCACTTCGGCGTCGCGGCCGCGATCAGCGTGCTGATGATGATCATCCTCGGCCTGATCACGTTCCAGTACCTGCGCAGGCTGCTGCAGACCGAGGAGGGCAAGATCTGATGCTCAAGAAGTCTGCCGCGAACGTCGCTGGCCTCGTGCTCGCGCTGTTCTTCCTCTTCCCGACGTACTGGATGATCACGTCCGCGTTGAAGCCCAAGGGCTCGACGATCACGTCGGACTACGACCTCGTGCCTTTGTCCGTCACGTTCTCCAACTTCGTGACGGCGGGGTCGAAGCCGGGCTTCCTGTCCGCGCTGGGCAACAGCCTCATGGTGACGCTCACCGCGGTGCTGGCCTCGATCATCGTCGGCATCACCGCGGCGGTCGCCATGTCGCGTTTCTCGTTCCGCGGCCGCAAGAGCTTCGTGCTGCTGATGCTCGTCGCGCAGATGGCGCCGTTCGAGGCGTTGCTGATCCCGATGTTCCTGATGATGCGGGATCTTCAGCTCTACGAACACCTGACGTCACTGGTGCTCGTGTACTTCGCCGTGACGCTGCCGTTCTGCGCGTGGACGTTGCGCGGCTTCGTGAACGGCATCCCGATCGAGCTCGAGGAAGCCGCGATGGTCGACGGCTGCGGCCGCTGGGGCGCGTTCCAGAAGGTGACTCTGCCTCTGCTGGGCCCAGGTCTCGTCGCCACGTCGGTGTTCGCGTTCATCACGGCGTGGAACGAGTTCCTGTTCGCCAAGGTGCTCATCCGCAGCCAGGACAGGGAAACCCTCCCCGTCTGGCTCTCGGGTTTCCAGACCGCATTCGGCACCGACTGGGGTGGCGCGATGGCCGCCTCCGTCCTCTTCACCGTGCCCGCACTCGTTTTCTTCCTGATCGTCCAGCGCAAGATGGTCGCCGGCGTCACCGCCGGTGCAGTGAAGGGATGACACGTGGATCAGTTGGCCGCTGCCGTTCTGCTGCCCGGATTTCACGGAACGACCGCCCCCGACTGGTTGCTGCGGCGGGTTTCTGACGGACTCGGCGGTGTGGTTCTCTTCGGCCGCAACGTCGTCGACGACGCTCAGGTGACCGCGCTCTGCAGCGAGCTCCGCTCGGTGCGCCCGGACGTGGTGATCGGCATCGACGAGGAGGGCGGCGACGTCACGCGTCTCGACGCGGGCCGCGGCTCCGAGGTCCCCGGCAACCACGCCCTGGGCGCGGCGGACGACCTCGACCTCACCCGCTCGGTCGCCGCGTCCATCGGCGCCCGCCTGGCCAAGTGCGGGATCTCGCTGAACCTCGCGCCGTCCGCCGACCTCGTCCTGACGCTCGACGACCCGATCATCGGCGTCCGCGCGTTCGGCTCGGACCCGGTGCTCGCCGCCCGGCACGTGGCGGCATGGGTCGAGGGGCTCCAAGCCATCGGCGTCGCCGCCTGCGCCAAGCACTTTCCCGGCCACGGAGCGTCCACTGAGGACTCCCACGAGCAGCTCCCCGTTCTCCCGCGCACGGAGGAACAACTCCGCGCAGTGGAACTGGTGCCGTTCCAGGCAGCCGTGAACGCGGGCGTCCGCTCGATCATGACGGGCCACCTCGTCGTCCCCGAGTGGGGCAGTGCTCCCGTCACGCTCAACAAGCACGCGATCGACCTGCTCCGCAACGACCTGGGCTTCACCGGCGCCGTCATCACCGACGGCCTCGACATGAAGGCAGTAGGCGGAGACCTGGCCCAAGGCGCCGTACGCGCCCTGGCCGCCGGAGTCGACGCGATGTGCCTGGGCGGCATGGCGCTGGACGACACCGACCTCCAGTGGCTGATCGACTCGATCGTCGCCGCCGTGAAATCCGGCGAGCTCTCCGAAGAACGCCTGACCCAAGCCGCAGCCCGCTCCCTCGCCCTGGGCCTACCTCCGTCATCGGTGGACGCTCACGACGCTGAGATCGGTCTCACGGCTGCTCGACGTGCGGTTCAAGCACGCGGCCGGGTTAGTGTCGGTACCGACCCGGTAGTAGTCGACCTGGTCGTGGACTCGTCGATCGCGGTCGGCGACGTCCCGTGGGGCCTGGGCCCGTACCTGCGCGACATGCTCCCCGGCACCGAGGTGATCGCCACCCGCGACATCTCAGCGGAAGAAGTTGCGAAAACCGCAGGTGACCGCACGATTGTCGTCGTGACCCGAGACGCCCACCGCCACACGAGCGCTCGACAACTGGTAACAAACTTAACTAATCTGGATCTGGACGTGGTGCACGTGGAAACCGGCGTGCCGGGTCCAGACCTGGGCAGCGTCGCCCGCATCGACACCCACGGCGGTTCTCGGGTGAGCCTCCGAGCCGCGGCCGAGCTGATCCTGAAAGGCACCACATGACCACGCCCCAGCCAGGCCAGCACATGGCAGCGGAGATCGCGGCCCAGCCGTCGATCTTCTCTTCCCTGTACTCCTCACGCGCGGCCATCGCCGAGGTAGCAGCCGTGATCCGCGAACGAGCCCCGCGCTTCGTCCTCTTCGCGGCACGCGGCTCCAGCGACCACGCCGCCATCTACGCCAAGTACCTGACCGAGATCCTGCTGGAGCTCCCGGCGGGCCTGGTCTCCGCGTCCACCACGACGTTGTACGGCGCTGAGCCCGACCTGCGCGACGTGCTGCTCGTGACGGTCTCGCAGTCCGGCGGCTCCCCCGACCTGCTGGAGGTCACCGCCTCCTACCGCCGCCGGGGCGCCCTGACCGTGGCAGTGACGAACACGGCTTCCTCGCCTCTGAACGCGGCCGCCGAACTGTCGGTCGACGTCTCCGCGGGCGTGGAACACGCAGTGGCAGCCACCAAGACCTACTCGGCGACGCTGCTGGCCCTGTACCTGCTGATCGACGCCGTCCGCGGTGGCAACGGCGAAGCCGCCGCGTCCCTGGGCGACCTGGCGCAGGTGACGCTGGACCAGTCCGCTCCCACGGTCGAAGAGGCCGTCCGCCGGTACCGCTTCGTGGACCGAGTCCTCACCACGGGCCGTGGCTACTCCTACGCCACCGCTCTGGAAGCCTCACTCAAGCTGGCCGAGACCTCTTACCTGGCGGCCCGCGCCTACAGCGGCGCCGATCTGCTCCACGGCCCGGTAGCCGCAGTGGACGGCGAAACCGCCGTTCTGGCGATCACCTCACTGGGCAAGGGCGGCGACTCGCTGCTGGACGCACTGGCAGTGGTGAACGAGCGCGGCGCAGACGTAGTGGCAGTCGGCTCGGCCTCCGCCAAGGTCCCGTCGGCTCTCTCCATCGCAATCCCGGAGACGCCGGAGGAAGTGGCCCCGATCCTGGAAATCCTCCCGGTGCAACGCCTGGCCCACGGCCTCGCGCTCGCCCGCGGCGGCGATCCAGACGCCCCACGCGGCCTGAACAAGGTCACCCGCACCCTCTAACGGGTGATTTTTTAGCGACGCGGGGCCCCCACGTACCTCAGCAAAGTACGTAGGGTCCCCGCGTGGATTTTGAAGCGTGACTATTGGCCTGCTGTGGCGTAGCCTGCCGCGACCCGTGGTGCGGGCGCCGCGGCGTCGAAGACGACCTGGCCGTCTACCCAGACCTTCTTGGGGCGGAGGTTGTCGTCCCACCACACGAGGTCGGCTACGGCTCCCGGAGCCAGGCGGCCCAGGCCGGACTCGCCAATCACCTCGGCGGGCACGATCGTGGCCGACGCCAGCGCGTCAGCCATCGGCACGCCGACGGACACGATGTTGCGCACCGCGCGGTCGAGGGTGAGCGCCGAACCGGCGATCGTGCCCTCCGGCGACCGCGGCACACCGTCCTCGGTGAGCAGCACATCTGCCCCACCCAGGTGGTAGCGGCCAGGCGGCATCCCAGCGGCAGCAACGGCATCCGTCACCAGCGCCACCCGCTCACCGGCCGCGTTGAAGACCAACCTGCACACGTCAGGCCCGACGTGCGCGAGGTCGGCGATCAGGCCGAGCGTGAAGCGTTCGTCGACGAGAGCCACGCCCGGCACGCCAGGTTCGCGATGCCCCAACGGCCGCTGAGCGTTGAACAGGTGCGTCACCATGCGCGCGCCCGCATCGGCAGCGGCACGGGTCTGCTCACCGGTCGCGTCCGAGTGCCCGACGGCGACGAGCACCCCGGCCTCGACAAGCCGGCGCACGGCCTCCAGACCACCGGGCTGCTCCGGCGCCAACGTCACCATCCGCAGGGCGCGGCGGAGCGTGTCGTCGTCGAGCAGTGCCGAGATCTCGTCCGGCCCGGGCTCGACCATGAACGAGGGGTCGTGCACCCCGGCCCGCTTCGGCGACAGAAAGGGCCCCTCGAGGTGCACGCCGAGCGGGCGCGCTCCCACTCCGTCCGGCAACGCGGCCGAAGCAGCGAGCACAGCCCGTGCCTGCCTCAGAACCACGTCCACCGGCGCGGTGATCAGCGTGGGCAAGAACCGGGTCACACCGGTGGACGGCAAGGCTTCGGCCACGAAGCGCATGCTGTCGGCGTCCACCTCGGCGAAGTCGACGCCGACAGCGCCGTTCACCTGGACGTCGACGAGCCCCGGTGTGAGCAGTCCATCGGATAGGACCTCCGCGCCGGGTGGTGCTTCACCGGTGGTCACCTCGACGATGCGGCCATCTCTGATCCGCACCGAGGCAGGACCGACGATCGTGCGACCGAGCAAAGCGCGCGGTGCTGCGACAACGGCGTCCAAGATCCCTCCTAGAATGGTCCAGACCATTATGGCGACAACTGGGGTTCCCGTCACGCATCGTTAAGAGATAACCATCTCACATGCCAATCGGTGAATCACGGCCATTCGGACCGGGATACCCGGACGATGCGCGGCAGATGACCATCCGTGGCGCATACTGGTCCTCAGACATCCGAGGTCTACAACGAGTTGAGGGTGCCGTGGCAGTCACTGACGATGCGATCCTGCGCGTCAAGGAGATGATCGTTTCGGGCGAGCTCAAGCCCGGCGACCGCCTCCCGCGTGAGGCTGACCTGGCCGAACGCCTTGGACTCTCGCGCAACTCCCTGCGCGAGGCCGTGAAGGCGCTGTCACTCGTTCGTGTACTCGACGTCCGCCAGGGCGACGGCACCTACGTCTCGTCCCTGCGCGCCGACGACCTCCTCGGCGCCCTCTCCTTCGTCCTGGATCTGCACCGAGGCGAAGATTCGGTCCTCGAAGTCCTCCAGGTCCGCCGCATCCTGGAACCCGCGGCCGCCGCCATGGCTGCCCAAAGGGTGGACCAGGAGGAGATCGCTCGCCTGCGCGCCCTGTGCGACGCCGCCGAGTCCGCGAAGTCGGTCGAGGAACTGGTCGAGCACGACCTGGACTTCCACCGCGCCATCGCGCAGTGCTCGGGCAACGCCTACCTCGCGCAGCTCCTCGACACGCTGGCCGGCCCCACGGTCCGCGTCCGGATCTGGCGCGGCATCACCCAGTCCAACGCCGTCGACCGCACGGTCGCCGAGCACCGCGCCATCGTCGACGCGCTCGCCGCACACCAGCCGGAGCTCGCCCGCAGCTGGTCGACGGTGCACGTGGCGGGCGTCGAGCAGTGGCTTTCAGACCTGGCGTAGCTGCTCCAGTACCGCGCGCACGGCTGGCTGTCCGTCGGCCCGGTTCCGCACAACCGCTGACACAGTCCGGAAGACCTGCTGCTTCAGCGGCCTCAACGCCACTCCAGGCCGCCGCGCCACCGAAGGCACCAACGCAACCCCGAGCCCAGCCTCGACAAGCCCGCACATAACGCCAAAATCGTCGCAATAGGCCTGTGCGCGCGGCACGAACCCAGCAGCACCACACGCCCGCTGCGTCAGCTCGTGGCAAGAAGCATCCGTGCGCGGCATGATCCACGGCCGATCAGCCAGCAAAGCCAAGTCCACGGAATCCTGCTGCACCAACGGATCCGCCAAAGGCAGCGCCACGTTCACGGGCTCCACGAACAACTCGAACGACTCGCAGGACTCAGGCAGCGAGCGCGGCATGATGTTGTACGAGTGGATGACCGCGATGTCGATGTCCCCGCGCCGCAACGCGGGCAGCGAGGCCTCGGGCTCCATCTCGTGCACGAAAAGCTCGACATCAGACCCGTGCGCCGACCGCAGCACCTGGATCACGCGCGGCAGCAACGCGGCGACGGACACGAACGCCCCGATGCGCACCACACCGGAAACAGAAGTCCGCAGCGACGCCAGGTCTGCCTCGGCAGCGGCGAGCTGATCGAGAACGAGCTGCGTGTGTGCAGCCAGCACGTGCCCGGCGCGGGTCAAAGCCAGCCGTCGCCCGTCCCGTTCGACCAGAGCGACACCGGCCTCGCGTTCCAGAGCAGCGAGCTGCTGAGAAACCGCCGGGGAGGTCACGTGCAGGGCCTCGGCAGCAGCCGTGACCGTGCCGTGGACCGACAACGCGTGGAGCAATCGCAACCGTCGCACATCCAACACAAAGCTCAGCTTAACGTTCCGAGCAGAACTTCTAACTGGAACTTTGCGAAGACTAGAGCCACGCTGGAGTCATGTTCGGACGAGTGCTGGTAGCGATGGTCACCCCGTTCACCCCCGACGGTGACCTGGACCTCAAGGGTGTGCAGGAGCTGGCGGCGCACCTCGTCGACAAACAACGCGTGGACGGGCTGGTCGTCAACGGCACGACCGGCGAGGCGCCGACCACGACCGACGCCGAGAAGGCGCAGGTCATCAAGGCCGTCAAGGAAGCGGTCGGCGACACCCACGTCCTCGCGGGAGTCGGCACCAACTCCACCCGCCACACCATCGAGCTCGCGCAACAAGCGGAGGAGAACGGCGCGGACGGCCTGCTCGTCGTCACGCCGTACTACAGCAAGCCCACACAGGAAGGCGTCGAGAACCACTTCAGGCAGGTGGCCAACGCGTCCGGCCTGCCCGCGCTGCTCTACGACATCCCCGGCCGCACCGGCACGGCGATCGAGACCGAGACGCTGCTCAGGCTGTCGGAGCACCCGCGGATCGTCGGCGTGAAGGACTGCAAGGTCGACCTGCTGGCGACGGCGAAGGTCATCGCCGAGACCGGGCTCGACTTCTACTCCGGCAACGACGAGCTGATCCTGCCGCTGTACTCGATCGGTGGCGTCGGCACGGTCAGCACCGTCGGCCACGTCGTCGGCAACGAGATCAAGGCGATGCTCGACGCCTACGACGAGGGCGACAACAAGGAAGCCCTGCGCCGCCACCAGGCCCTGCTGCCGGTGATCACCGCGATCATGACCCGCGAGCCCGGTGCGGTCGCGGTCAAGGCCGCGCTCAACCTGCTCGGACTCCCGGCGGGCCCGGTCCGCGAGCCGCTCGCCGAGGCCACGCCGAAGCTGATCACCGAGCTGAAGGCGCTGTTCTAGAGCGAGTACACCCGACGAGCAGTGCCGCCGAAGATCGAGGCCTGTTCGTCGGGTGACAGCTCCGACACCAACTCCTGAGCGGCTCCCAGCCACTCGGAGTAAGAAGCCGCCAGCAGACACACCGGCCAGTCCGAGCCGAACATCAGGCGATCCGCGCCGAACGCGTCGAGCACGACCTCGAAGTACGGCCGCAGCGCAGCCACGTCCCAGGCCTTCCAGTCAGCCTCGGTGACCAGCCCGGACAGCTTGCACGTCACGTTCTCGTGCGCCGCCAACGACCGCATGAGCTCGGCCCACTCACCGACATCGCCACCGATCGCGGGCTTCGAACAGTGGTCCACCACGAACGAAACCTGAGGCAGCGCCGCCACGGTCCGGCGCGCGGCCGGCAGCTGGTGCGGCAACGTCAGCAGCTCGTACACCAGCCCCGCAGAGCCGACAGCCGCGAGCCCGTTCCAGACGTCCTTGCGGCACAACCACTCCGGGTCAGGCTCACCCTGCACCTGGTGCCGAATCCCGCGCAGCCACGAACCGTTCGGACCATCCGTCAACGAAGCCAGCGCGTCACCCACCGCGGGAGACGTCAGATCGGTCCAGCCCACCACCGCGCTGACGACGTCAGAAGATGCCGCCACCGCGAGGAACTCCGGCGTCTCCTCCGCCACACACACCGTCTGCACCAGCACGGACGCCGAAACAGAAGGCGCCGCCGCCACGAAGTCCGGCTCCAGGAACGATCGCCGGATCACGCCCATCGGCGGATCGGTGATCCAGTCCTGGTCGCGAACCGACAGGTCCCACAGGTGGTGGTGAGCGTCGACGATCACGGCGTCGGAACCTCCGAACCCAGCAGGCCGGACGACTTCAACTCGGCCCACAGCTCATCGGGGATCGGCTTGTCGAAGTACTCGGCATTGGCGTTCATCTGCTCGGCCGTCCGGGAACCGATCACCACCGACACCACGGCGGGATGCCCGAGAGCGAACTGGATCGCCACCTCCGGCAACGTCACCCCGTGCCGCTCGCACACCGCCGCGATCGACCGGGCCCGCTCCACCAGTTCAGGAGGCGCGTCGTCGTAGTTGTACTTGGCGTCGGCAGCCACCACGGGCTTCGACAGCAGCCCGGAGTTGAAGACCCCGCAGGCCACCACCGAAACACCGCGCTCGACACACGCGGGCAGGAACGAAGCCAGCGAAGGCTGCTCCAGCAACGTGTACCGCCCGGCCAGCATCACCACGTCGATGTCGGTCTCGCGGACGAACCGCTCCGGCATCTCCCACTGGTTCATGCCGACGCCGATCGCACCGACGACCCCCTGCGACCGCAGCTCCTCCAAGGCCGGATAGGCCTCGGAGAACGCCACATCCCAGTAGTCATCGGGATCGTGGATGTAGACGATCTCCACGCGATCGGTCCCGAGTCGCTCCAAAGAGGACTCGATGGACCGGCGAACACCGTCAGCCGAGTAGTCACGGATCCGCCGGAAATGCCGAGGAACCGCAAAACCCTCGTCGTCGAGCCCCGAGCCGTCGAACGGCTCCAGCAACCGCCCGACCTTCGTGGAGATCACGTACTCGTCACGCGGCCGCCCGGCCAGCGCCACACCCAGCCGGCGCTCCGACAACCCGAGCCCGTAGTGCGGCGCGGTGTCGAAGTAACGGACTCCGGTCTGCCACGCCGCCCCGACCGCCCCGACCGCCTCCTCGTCGGAGATCTCCCGGTACAGGTTGCCGATCGGCGCGGCGCCGAAGCCCAGACGAGAAACAGCAACCTTCACGGCAGCTCCCACACGAGTCGCACATCGGGTTCGGCACCGGAGTAGTCGTCCTCGACCTCCAGCAGCTCGGCCATCTGAGCCTGCCACGGAATGTTGGCAGGGTGCTCAGAGAGAAACGCCCTCATGGCCTTGTAGTCGTCCACCTCGACCAGGTGGAACAACTCGCGACCGGACCGCCAGATCCGCCACGAGTGCACCCCGGCCTCGCGCAACGCGCCGTCCAGTTCCGAAGGAATGGTGGCGTGAATGCGGTCATAGTCAGCCTCTCGACCAGCCCTAAGACGCGTGTGCAGCGCAACGGTCTCCAAGACTCACTCCTGCTTCTGACCGGTCGCGAACCGGGTCACGATCAGCGCGAGGATGATCACCGCACCGTACGAGGCCTTGATGTAGAAGCCGGAAACACCCTGCAGGCGCAGGATCTGCTCGACGAGCCCGAGCATCAGCACGCCGGACAGAGCACCGAACAGCGTGCCCTTGCCGCCCTGCAACGAGATTCCGCCGATCACCGCGGCCGCGAAGACCTGGAAGATCATGCCCTCGCCCTGCGTCGCGGCGACGGAGCCCAGCCGCCCGGTCATCAGGATGCCCGCGACCACCGCCAGCACCGAGCCGATGATCAGCACGATCCACACCACGCGGTCGACCCGGATACCGGCCGCACGCGCCGCCTCCGAGTTGCCGCCGATCGCGTACAACGACCGACCGGCACGCAGGTACTTCAGCACGAAGATGCCCACCGCGTAACAGAGAACGCAGATCCACACCGCCGCGGGAAGCCCGAGCCAGGTCGTGGAACCCAGGTACAGGAACGACTCCGGCACGTCGATCAGCGACTTGCCCTCGGTGATCGCGAGCTGCAGACCGCGCAGCATCGTCAGCATGCCCAGGGTCACCATGAACCCGGACAGCCCGACCTTCAGGATCAGGAACCCGTTGAAGCCACCGATGATCACACCGATCAGCAGGCACAACGGCAACGCCAGCCACGCCGCGAGCCCGACGTCCAGCCCACCGGCCGACGACGGGATGATCAACGCGACGGCGAGCGCGGGTGCGAGACCGACCGTCGACTCCAGCGACAGGTCCATCTTGCCGACGATCAGGATCATCGCCTGGCCCAGCACCAGCAACGACAGCTCGCTCTGCTGGGTCAGCACCGCGATCAGGTTGCCGGGTGTCAGGAAGATCGGAGACAGGATCGCCCCGATGATCAGCAAGATGATGATCACCGGGACCAGTGCGAGGTCCTGGTACCGCGCGAACTGGAACTTCTGCTTCCCAGGCGGTGTGGGAGCCGAGACCGGCGGAGTCATGGCCTTCGTCATTCCGAGCTCATTCCTTCAATAGCCGCGATGAGTTCCTGGTCGCGCCAGCCACGAGAGAACTCGCGCACGACAGAACCGTGGAACATCACCAGAACACGGTCGCAGACCCGCAGGTCGTCCAGCTCATCGGACACGACGATCGCCGCCTTGCCCCGGCGCGCCTGCGCGTCGACCACCCCGAGCAGCGACTCCTTGGACTTCACGTCCACACCCGCGGTCGGGTTGATCAGCACCAGCACGGACGGGTCGCCGGCGAGTGCCCGCGCCATCACGACCTTCTGCTGGTTGCCACCGGACAGGTCGGACACGGGCTGGTCCGGCCCGGAAGCCTTCACGTCGTACGAAGCAATTGCAGTCGACCCGGCGGATCGCTGCGCCGACGGCCACACGAACGCCTGCGCGGTGCTCATCGTCGCGTTCTCCGCGATCGACAGGTCCAGCACGAGCCCCTGGTGGTGGCGATCCCGCGGCACGCAGCCGATTCCAGCTCGAAGAGCAGCCGGGACATCGCCACCGCGCACCGCCGACCCGTTCACCGAGATCGTGCCGACGGACGGCTTGCGCAGCCCGTAGATGGTCTCGGCGAACTCGTGCTTGCCCGACGACGCACTGCCCGCGAGCCCGATGACCTCGCCACGGGTCGCCGCCAGCGAGATGTCCGAGAAGTGGTCCCCGCTGAGCGTGGACACCTTCAGAACCTCATCGGTGGACGACGGCCGATCGTCGCCGCTGGGCACGTTCAGCCCACCGGCCTCGCCGGTCATCGCCTCGATCAGGTCTGGCTTCGACATCTCGGCCACCGGTGCGGTGACGATGTGCCGCGCGTCGCGGTAGACCGTCACCGTCTGGCAGACCTCGTAGACCTCCTGCAGGTGGTGGGAGATGAAGAGGAACGTCACTCCCTTGTCCTGCAAGGACCTCATCCGGTCGAACAGCCGCTCGATCGCCGGGCCGTCGAGCTGCGCGGTCGGCTCGTCGAGGATCACGAACCGCGAGCCGATCGACAGTGCCCGTGCGATCTCGACGAGCTGCCGCTGCTCGACCGTCAGCGCGGACACCAGCTCGTCCGGGTGCACCGCGACGTCGTACGTCTCGAGCAGCTCGGCAGCCTGCTGCCGCAGCTTCTTCCAGCTGATCATGCCGCCGCCGAGGTCCTGCCTGTTGATGAACAGGTTCTCGGCGACCGAGAGCTCCGGCACGACCGTCGACTTCTGGTACACGCAGGCGACGTGACGCCGCCACGCCGCGCGGTCGGCGACGGGCGGCGCGGGCTCGCCGAAGAAGCTGACCTCGCCCGCGTCCGGCACCTGCATGCCGGTCAGCACCGAGACCAACGTCGACTTGCCCGCGCCGTTGCGACCGACGAGCGCGTGCGACTCACCAGCTCGGATCTCGATGCCCACGTCGTCCAACGCGAGCGTGCGCCCGAACCTCTTCGTCACGCCACGCGCGACAGCGGCGAAATCACTCATCAGATCTGGTTACCCCAGAACGCCTTGTCGTCCACGTTCTCCTTGGTGATCAGCGGCGCGGGCAGCTGGTCCTCGAGACGGCCACCGCCGACGTCGACGATCGTGGAGTCGTGGTCGGTCTTGCCGGGCTGGAACGTCTTGCCCTCGACGGCGGCCTTCGCGTAGAAGAGCGCCCACTGCGCGTAGAGGTCGGCCGGCTGCGAGA
>JAVXWK010000184.1:0-11245 GCA_032230575.1 Pseudonocardiales bacterium
ACCCCAGGGGAACCGGTGCTCGACGGCGTCCACGCCACGCCGGCGAACTTGTCCTCGCCCGCTCGCCCGAACACCGCCGAGACCTCTTTCTGGTCCTCCGCCAGCACGTTCACGCAGAACGAGCCGCTGTCGGCCATCGCCGCCCAGCTGCGCGAGGTCCGTTGTGGACAGAACAGCACCAAAGGCGGATCCAGCGACAACGCCGCGAAGGACTGGCAGGCGAACCCGACCGGGCCGTCCGCGGACATGCCCGTCACCACAGTCACTCCGGTGCAGAAGTGACCCAAAACCGAACGATAGCGGGCTATTTCTGGACGCCCACGCTGAAGTCGTGTCCCCACAGGCTCACCGCCGTACTCTCGCGTGCGATCCAGTCCTCATCGGACACCTGCCGTCCCTCGCAGCCGAACTCGACGTCGAACCCGCCGGGTGTCTTCATGTAGAACGACAGCATCAGGTCGTTGACGTGCCTGCCCAAAGTCGCCGACATCGGCACCTTGCGCCGCGTCGCCCGGTCCAGCGTCAGGCCCACGTCGTCGGTGTTCTCGACCTCGACCATGAGGTGCACGATCCCGCTCGGCGTCGGCATCGGCAGGAACGCCAGGCTGTGGTGGCGCGGGTTGCAGCCGAAGAACCGCAGCCACGCCGGTGGGCCGTCAGCGGGACGTCCGACGAACTGCGGGGGCAACCGCATCGAGTCGCGCAGCCGGAAGCCCAGCACGTCGCGATAGAAGTGCAGCGCGGCTTCGTCGTCCGAAGTGGACAGAACGACGTGACCGAGGCCCTGCTCCTCGGTCACGAAGCGGTGGCCGTAAGGAGAGACCACCCGCCGGTGTTCCAGTGCCGCGCCGTGGAACACCTCGAGCGTGTTGCCGGACGGGTCCTCGAACCTGATCAGCCCGTTCACCCGCCGCTCGGCCAGGTCCTCGGCGGTGCCTTCGACATACGACACCCCTGCCGACGCCAGCCGTTTCGCCACTTCCTCCACTTCGGCCTCGGTGGCGGCCTCCCAGCCCGAGGCCTGCAAGCGGTCGGTCTCCCCCGGAACAATCACCAGCCGGGCCGGGAAGTCGTCCATCCGCAGGTACAAAGCGCCTTCGGTGGAACCCTTGCCTTCGACCATGCCCAGGACCTTCAGCCCGAACTCGCGCCACCGCGTCATGTCGGTGGCCTCGATCCGGAGATATCCCAGCGATCGGATCCCCATCACGCCTCCGTCAGGAAATCGGTCGCGAGCCTGTTGAACTCGTCGAACTTCTCCAGCTGCGCCCAGTGCCCGCACCCGCCGAACACGTGCAGCTGCGCCCGCGGGATCAGCTTCATCGCCAGCAACGCGCCGTCCAAGGGATTGACCCGGTCCTCGCGACCCCACACCAGCAGAACCCGTTGGCGCAGCTTGTAGGCCTCACGCCAGAGCATCCCCTGCTCGAAGTCCGGCCCGGCGAACGACTTGCCCAAAGCCGCCATGGCCCGCAACGACTCCGGTTTGGACGCGGCCTCGAACCGTTCGTCGATCAGCTCCTCGGTGACCAGAGACTGGTCGAACACCATGATCCGCAGGAACTCCTCGATCTTCTCCCGCGTCGGCGTCCTGGCGAACGCGCTGAGCTTGCGCACTCCCTCGGTCGGATCCGGCGAGAACACGTTGAGGGACAACCCGCCCGGCCCCATCAGCACGAGCCTGCCCGCTCGTTTGCCGTGGTCCAGTGCGAACCGGACCGCGGTGCCGCCCCCGAGCGAGTTGCCCAGGATGTGTGCCCGCTCGACGCCCAGATCGTCGAGCAGGTCCTTCAAAGCCCTTGCCGCGAAAGTGAAGTACTGGTCGTGCTCGGCAGGCTTGTCGGACTGGCCGTAACCGGGCATGTCGACGGCCAGCACGCGGAACGACTTCGCGAACACCGGGATGTTCGCGCGGAAGTTGCTCATCGCCGACGCGCCGGGCCCGCCGCCGTGCAGCAGGACCAGCGTCTCGGAGTGGTCCGTTCCCGCTTCGTGGTAATGCAACCGAACCTTCACCGCACGCCCCTCACCACAACCCGTCGCGGACCTGGATGCCGAGCTCGTTCTTGCCGTACAGCACGAGCACGCGCTCCGGGTCGTTGGCCGCGTGCACCCGTGCGGCGTGCGCGTCGCGCCAGAACCGGGGCAACGGCAAGCCCTGGTTGATCGCCTTGCCACCCGCGCTCTCGAAAAGCCGGTCGATCGCGGAGATCGCCCGCGCACTGCCCAGAACCTGGTCGCGCCGGGCCCGCAGCCGCATGTCGACCGGGATCTTCGTGCCCGCGACGGCGTGTTCCCACTCGTCGTTGATGTCCTTCTCGAGCTGCCACCACGCGGTGTCGATGTCGTTGGCCGCAGTGGCGATCCTGACCTGTGCGAACGGGTCGTCGACCGCCTTCTCGCCCAGGTAGGCGGCCCGGACGCGCTCACGGGTCGCGCCGACGTGAAGGTCGTACGCCCCGACAGCCATGCCGATCATCGGCGCGGTGATCGCGTACGGGTGGATCGTCCCGTACGGCATGCGGAACAACGGCCCGGGGTTCACGTCCTGGCCGGGGCAGATGCACCGCGCGGTGTGCATCATGCTCAACGCCCGGTGCTCCGGCACGAACACGTCCTCGACCACGATGTCGTTGCTGCCCGTGCCGCGCAGCCCGACCGTGTCCCAGACGTCGTTGATCGTGTAGTCGGCGATCGGCAGCAGGAACGTGCGGAAGTCGACCGGTTTGCCCTCGTCGTTCATCACGAGACCGCCGAGCAGCACCCACGTCGCGTGGTCGCATCCCGACGAGAAGCTCCACTTACCGCTGAACCGGAACCCGCCGTCGACCGGCGTCGCACGGCCCGTCGGCGCGTAGGACGAGGAGATCCGGGTGTCCTGGTCCTCGCCGAACACCTCTTCCTGGGCCTGCACGTCGAACAGCCCGACGTGCCACGGGTGCACACCCAGCACCGACGCGACCCAGCCGGTCGAGCCGCACGCGCTCGCGATCAGCTTCACCGCGGTGTAGAAGTCGAGCGGGTGCGACTCGAAACCGCCGTACCGCACCGGCTGCAGCATCCGGAAGAAACCGGTCTCCTGCAACGCCTTCACCGACTCCGGCGGCACCTTGCGCAGCTCCTCCGCCTCTGCCGCGCGTTCGCGAAGGGCCGGCAGCAGCTCCCGCACCTTGCCGAGGATTTCCTCGCTCATCGGACTTTCTCCCTGCTCAGCTCCAGTGCGATGTCGATCAGCTGGTCCTCTTGCCCGCCCACGAGCTTGCGTTCACCCGCGCGGACGAGGATCTGCGCGCCGGACACGCCATAGCGTTGTGCCTGCGTGTACGCGTGTTTGAGGAAGCTCGAATAGACGCCCGCGTACCCCATCATCAGCGCCATCCGGTCGAGCAGGCACTCCTCGGGCATCACGGGCCGGACGACGTCCTCGGCCGCGTCCACGATCTTGAAGAAGTCGACGCCGGTCTCGAACCCGAGCTTGTCGCACACGCCGACGAACGCTTCCAGCGGCGTATTTCCCGCGCCCGCGCCGAATCCACGTACGCTGCCGTCGATCTGCTTGGCGCCCGCCCGTGCCGCGGCAACGGAGTTCGCGACACTCAGGCCGAGGTTCTCGTGCCCGTGGAACCCGACCTGTGCGTCGTCGCCGAGCTCGGCGACCAGTGCTTCAACCCGTTAGGAAACCAGTTCCAGCACAAGGGCTCCGGCCGAGTCGACCACGTACACGCACTGACAGCCCGCGTCCGCCATGATCCGCGCCTGCTTCGCCAACGCCTCGGGCGGCTGTGAGTGCGCCATCATCAGAAACCCGACGGTCTCCAGCCCACGCTCCCGGGCAAGCTGGAAGTGCTGCACAGAGACATCGGCTTCGGTGCAGTGCGTCGCGATGCGGACGATGGAGGCGCCGTTGTCCTGCGACACCAGGATGTCGTCCTTGACGCCCACGCCCGGCAGCATGAGCACGGCGATCTTGGCCTGCTGGGCCGTCTCGACCGCGACCTTGATCAGTTCCTGCTCCGGCGTGTGGCTGAAGCCGTAGTTGAACGACGATCCGCCAAGACCATCCCCGTGCGTCACCTCGATGACCGGCACCCCGGCGCCGTCGAGGGCCGCCACGATCGAGCGCACGTCGTCGACCGTGAACTGGTGTCGCTTGTGATGCGAGCCGTCACGCAGTGACGTGTCGGTCAGCCGCAGAACTGGACGCTGCTGCACGGGCGATCTCCTCCCCCACCTTGGTCGCGGCGGCCGTCATGATGTCGAGGTTCCCCGCGTACTCGGGGAGGAAGTCGCCCGCTCCCGCCACTTCCACGAAGATCGCCACCCGGCCGGCGTCGTACTGCGGTTCGCGCAGCAACCGGAATCCCGGGACGTACGAACGGATGTCGGTCTCCATCCGGGCGATCGAGTCCGTGATCAGGTCGGGATCCGCGTCCTCCGGGATCGCGCAGAAGATCGTGTCGCGCATGATCATCGGCGGGTCCGCCGGGTTGAGCACGATGATCGCCTTACCGCGGGAGGCTCCCCCGATCGCCTCGATGCCGTGGCTGGTCGTGCGGGTGAACTCGTCGATGTTCGCGCGCGTCCCCGGACCCGCCGACACCGAAGCCACGCTCGCGACGATCTCCGCGTACGACACCGGCACCACGCGGGAAACCGCGTGCACCATGGGAATCGTCGCCTGGCCGCCGCACGTGATCAGGTTGATGTTGGGCGCGTCCTGGTGCTCGCCGAGGTTCACCGGCGGCACCACGTACGGCCCGACCGCCGCCGGTGTCAGGTCGATCGCCCGGATCCCCGCCTCCGCGTAACGCGGCGCGTTGGCCCGGTGCACCGCAGCCGACGTCGCCTCGAAGACGATGTCCGGCAGCTCGTCCTGACGCAGCAACCACTCCGCGCCGTCGACCGACACCTCCAGCCCCAGCGACGCCGCGCGCTTGAGACCCTCGCTGGCCGGGTCGATGCCCACCATCCAGCGAGGCTCCAGCACTTCGGAGCGCAGGAGCTTGTAGAGCAGGTCGGTGCCGATGTTGCCGGACCCGACGATGGCCGCCTTCACCCAGTCACCCCTATTCGAACTTCAAGTCGACAGAACCAAGACCGGCGAACTCGGCGTGGAACTCGTCGCCAGGCCGCGCGTCGATCGCCCGCGTGCACGATCCGGGCAGCACGATGTCGCCAGCCAGCAACCGGACGCCGAAGCTCGCCACCTTCTCGGCCAGCCACGCCACCGCGATCGCCGGATCACCCAGCACCGCGTCTCCACGTCCCTCAGCGACGACTTCGCCATTGCGCCGCAACGTCGCCGCCACCCCGCAGATGTCCAGTTCGGACGGATGAACCCGTTCCGATCCCAGCACGAACCCGGCCGACGACGCGTTGTCCGCGATGGTGTCCTGCAGGCCGATCTTCCAGTCGATGATCCGGCTGTCGATCAGCTCGATGGCCGGTGCGACGAACTCGGTGCACGCCAGCACGTCCTCGACGGTGCAGCCTTCACCGGGCAGGTCCCTGGCGAGCACGAAGCCGATCTCGACCTCGACCCGCGGGAACAGGTAGGCCGAGGCGTCCGCGGTTCCGGCCAGCTGCATGTCGTCGAGCAGGTGGCCGTAGTCCGGTTCGTCGACGCCCATCATCTGCTGCATCGCCAACGACGACAGGCCGACCTTGTGGCCGATGACATCACGGTTGCGGTACCGGACGTTGAGCAGCTGGATCTCGTACGCGTCGACCACGTCGATCTCCGGGTACAGCTCGACCAGCGGCCTGATCGGCACGCGGTCCCGTTCCGCGACGCGCAGCAGCTGGGCGGCCGCCTCTCTGGTCTGCGTGGTCAGCACTTGGCCTCCTTGGAGACGTGTTGCCCGGCGCGGCGGCCTGAGAAAACGCAGTCGGCGAGCGCGAGCCCGCTGACGTAGGACTCCGAGCACACCCCGACGGCCGACCGCCCTGCCGCGTACAGCCCGGGAACTCCTTGCACCTGACCGGTTTCCTCGTCGACGACGAGTCCGCCGAGCGTCAGCATCGGGCACGGGTAGCCGAACCCGGCCCGCACGCTCACGTTGATCAACGAATAGGGCGGCGTCCCGAACGGTTCGGGCGTACCGATTCCGGCCTTGCTCGCCACCTGCTCGACCGTGGGTGCCGTGACCAGGCCGCGGTTCAGGAAGTACCGGACCTGCCACTTCTGGAACGGCGCGGTCTGCGTCTTCACCTGAGCCCGCGCCACGCGCAGGATGTCGTCGTCGATCAGCAGCCACGCCTTGCCGCCGCGTTCGACGATCTCGCTCCCGATGGCCGCGCCGTACCGCGTCGGATCACCGAACCGCTGCCCGGCAGAGTCGACGAGCACCCCGCGTTGCAGCGCACTGGGTGGCGTCACGAACCGCCACACCGAGATCTTCTCCAGTCGTGCGGCCTTCCCACCGGCGGCGATGCCGAGCCGGATCCCGCCACCGTCGTCACCGGGTGTGCCCAGAGCGAGCCCACCCCGATGCGCCGGAGCGTTCTCGTGCACCATCTTCCGGTCAGCGATGAACCCGCCTGCCGAGATGACGACGCCCTGTCGTGCGGTGATGATCAGCGAGCGGCCGAAGCGGCGTTCCAGCCACGCCGCCAGCCCGAACAGCCTCCTGCCGAGCGGCGGGTAGTAGAGCCACGGCTTGGCACCGGCCCTGGTCAACGCCCCGTGCGCAGCTCGCGGCAGCCCTGTGAGAGTCCGGCAACGAACGCCCGTCACCCGGCCGTCGGTCGTGATCAGCTCTTGGGCGCGGGTCTGCGGCATGACCCGCGCACCCGCCCGTCGGGCCGCCTCGGCCAACCGGGCGAAGAATGCCTTGCCGGACGTGCCTTTCGCCCTGGTCCGGTGCCCGCGCGGGGCCGGATCGGGCCAGGCGTCCTCACTACCGGACTGGTAGAGGTAGTAGTCGTCCGTCGGGTACGAGGTCTTGAACGGGCACAGGCTCGCGTCGAACGGCACTCCCTGGTCCTCCAGCCAGGCCAGCATCTTGGCGCTGTCCTCGCAGAACCGCCGCAGCGTCGCCTCGGACACCGCGTCCCGGACCTCGTGCTTCAGGTACTCGAACATCGCCTCGGGCGTGTCGGCGACTCCAGCCTCGACCTGCTGCCGCGTCCCACCACCCGCGTAGACGACCCCGCCGGACAACGCCGTCGCCCCGCCGCCCGCGAACCGGTCCAGGACCACCACGGACGCACCAGCCGCCGCGGCTTCGACGGCAGCGCACGCGCCGGCCGCACCGAAGCCGATGACGACCACGTCAGCGGTGACTTCCACGCAACCCTCCAGAAACAGGTTCTTGGTGAGTCGACTTGCCTGGAACTCCTACACCATAGCGCCAAAGCGCCCCAGAACTATAACCTGTTCTAGTCTGACTTACCGGGGAGGTGCGATGTACGACGTGATCGTCGTCGGCAGCGGCGCGGCAGGCATGACAGCCGCGCTCTGCACCGCTCAGCACGGCCTGCGCACCCTCGTCGTCGAGAAGGCCGAGCACTTCGGCGGCTCGACGGCGCGGTCCGGTGGAGGCATCTGGGTGCCCAACAACCACGTCGTCGCCGCGGCCGGACGACCCGACTCGCCCGAGCAGGCCAGCAGCTACCTCGAGCACATCGCCGGGGACGTACCGGCCGAGCTGCGGGAAGCCTTTCTGGACGCCGGACCTGCGATGCTCGCGTTCGTCGTCGCCCACACCCCGCTGAGGTTCCGCTGGGTCCGCGACTACGCCGACTACTACCCCGAGGCACCCGGCGGACAGCCGCGCGGGCGCTCCGTCGAACCGCTTCCGTTCAACACTCAGCTGCTCGGCGACGAGATAAAGGACCTCGAACCGCCGTACGTGCCGACCCCGGCGGGCATCGTGATCACCCAGTCCGACTACAAGTGGCTGACGCTGATCGGCAGGCATCCACGGGGTCTGCTCACCGCCGTGAAGGTCTTCGCCCGCCGCTTCCTGCCGGGCCGGCGCCTCACCATGGGCCAGGCGCTGGCCGCAGGGCTGAGAGCAGGCCTCAAGGCGTTGAACGTGGAAGTCCGGCTCGACACCGCCATGACCGACCTGCACCACGAGAACGGCCGGGTCGCCGGAATTCTCGTCGGCGACGAGCTGATCCTCGCCAAGCACGTCGTCCTGGCGGCCGGTGGGTTCGAACACAACGAGCAGCTGCGCAAACAGCACCAGGACATCGGTACGGAGTGGACGGTCGGAGCCAAGGCCAACACCGGTGACGGCATCGAAGCCGGTGTTCGCGCTGGTGCGGCCGTCGGGCTGATGGACGAAGCCTGGTGGGGCCCGTCGGTTCCGCTGCCGCGCGGCCCGTTCTTCCTGCTGGCCGAACGCTCACTGCCCGGCTGCGTGCTCGTCGACAGCACCGGTCGGCGGTTCGTCAACGAGGCCGCGCCCTACATCGACGTCGTCAAAGCGATGAACGGCAAGACGTGGCTGGTGTTCGACCACTCCTACCGCAGCCGCTACCCGTTCTGCGGCATCCCGCCGCGCAGGCCGTTGCCGCGGCGGTGGAAGGAATCCGTGCTCACCGCCCCCAGCCTGGAAGAACTCGCGCAGGAAGCCGACCTGCCCAACCTGATGGACACGGTTCGGCGGTTCAACACGCTGACCGTGGACGGCAAGGACACGGACTTCCACCGCGGCGACAGCGCGTACGACCGCTACTACGGCGATCCGCGCAACCACCCGAACCCGAACCTCGCACCGCTGACCACCGGCCCGTTCTACGCGGTCAAGATCGTGCCCGGCGACCTCGGCACCAAGGGCGGCCTCAAGACCGACACCCGCGCACGGGTGCTGCGCGAGGACGGTTCGGTGATCGAAGGCCTGTACGCGGCGGGCAACACCATGGCGTCCGTGATGGGCCACACCTACGCGGGTGCGGGCGCCACTCTCGGACCGGCGATGACGTTCGGTTATCTCGCCGGACTCGACATCACTGGAGGAATGCGATGACGCAGGACGCGGTGCGGACGATCGACACCGGCGCGCCTCCCGCCCGGTTCGCGCGCGGCTGGCACTGCCTGGGCCTCGCCGACAGCTTCCGCGACGGCAAACCGCACGCCGTGGAAGCGTTCGGCACGAAGCTCGTGGTGTTCGGGGCGGAGGACGGCACGCTCAACGTGCTCGACGGGTACTGCCGGCACATGGGCGGCGACCTCACCCAGGGCACGGTGAAGGGCAACGCCATCGCCTGCCCGTTCCACGACTGGCGCTGGGCGGGCAACGGCAAGTGCGTCGAGATCCCTTACGCCAAAAGGGTTCCGCTGCGGGCGCGCACCCGGTCGTGGATCACGCTGGAGGAGAACAAACAGCTCTTCGTGTGGAACGACCCGCAGGGCAACCCTCCGCCGGAGCACGTGACGATCCCGCGCATCGACGCCGCGTTCTCCGGCGAGTGGAGCAACTGGACGTGGGACTCGGTGGTGATCGACAACGCGAACTGCCGCGAGATCATCGACAACGTCGTCGACATGGCCCACTTCTTCTACATCCACTTCGCGTTCCCGACGTACTTCAAGAACGTGATGGAGGGCCACGTCGCGTCGCAGTACCTGACCACGCGTGGACGGCCGGACGTCGCGATGGGTTCGAACTACACCGGTGACGTCGAGGTTCGGTCCGAGGCCTCGTACTACGGGCCTTCCTACATGATCGACTACCTGTGGAACGACTACAAGGGCATCGAGATCGAGACGGTGCTGATCAACTGCCACTACCCGATCTCGCCGACCTCGTTCCGGTTGCAGTGGGGCGCGATCGTGAAGAAGCTGCCGGGTGTGTCCGACGAGCACGCCGACAAGATCGCGCACAAGTTCGCGCGCGGCATCGGGGTCGGGTTCCTGCAGGACGTGGAGATCTGGCAGAACAAGACGCGGATCGACAACCCGTTGCTGTGCGAGGAGGACGGGCCGGTCTACCAGCTGCGGCGCTGGTACGAGCAGTTCTACGTGGACGTGGAGGACGTCTCCGACGACATGGTGCGGCGCTTCGAGTTCGAGGTCGACACGAGTCGCGCGGTCGAGGTGTGGGAGAAGGAAGTGGCGGAGAACCTCGCTCGGCAGCAGTCATGAGCGAGCGGGACGAGTTCCTCGTCGGCGGCATGGTTCCCGTGGGGTGTGACTGCGGGAACCGGGTGCTGGTGAAGAAGAACAGCCCGCAGCACACTTCCGTGCAGTGGTTGTCCGACACCAGCACGTGTCCTGAGCTGTGCGGGCCGCGGTCGGCGTTCATGCGGACGTGCCTGCGGTTGCGGGACAGCATCGAGAAGGCCGTGCGTGACGGCACGCTGGAGGTCGCGGATGGCTGAGGTGCACCGGCTGCGGGTCGACGCGGTGATCGAGGAGACGCCCGACGCGCGCTCGTTCGTGCTGTCCGGCGTTTCGTTCTCTCCACGCCCAGGCCAGTTCCTGACCGTGCGGGCGGGTGACGTGGCGCGCTGCTACTCCCTGTCCAGCGCGCCGGGTGAGCCGTTGAAGATCACGGTCAAGCGGACGCCGGACGGCTACGGGTCGCACTGGATGTGTCGCGAGCTGTGTGTGGGCATGGAGCTGGACGTCCTGGCGCCTGCCGGGGTGTTCACGCCTTCTTCGCTGGACGGGTCGTTGCTGGCGTTCGCGGCCGGGAGCGGGATCACGCCGGTCATGTCGATCATCAAGTCGGTGCTCGCGGCTTCCGGGCGGGTGTTCCTCTTCTACGCCAACCGCGACGAGGGCTCTGTGATCTTCGCGCGCGAGCTCGACGAGCTGTCTCGGGCGCATCCGGATCGGCTGACCGTCGTGCACTGGCTGGAGTCGGTGCAGGGATTGCCACACCTGGGCGCGTTGCGGGCGTTCGTCCGGGAGTGCGACGAGGCGTTCGTGTGCGGGCCGGGGCCGTTCATGGAGGCTGCGCGCAAGGCGTTGCACGACGTTCCGGTCGTGCACGTCGAGAAGTTCGTGTCGTTGTCGAGTGATCCGTTCTCGGACGTCGTCGCTGTGGTGGACGACCGGCCGGACGCGGTGGTCGAGGTCTCGCTGGACGGTGTGGAACACCGGTTTCCGTGGCCTGCCCGGCAGAAGCTGCTCGACCTGTTGCTGGAGAAGGGACTCGACGCGCCGTACTCGTGCCGCGAGGGTGCGTGCAGCGCCTGTGCGTGCCGGCTCGTCGAGGGCGAGGTCAAGATGCTCAACAACGACGTGCTCGACTCCGAGGACATCGCCGACGGCATCGTGCTGGCGTGC
>JAVXWK010000226.1:0-8510 GCA_032230575.1 Pseudonocardiales bacterium
CCAGTCGAGAATCGCGCCGTCATCGTCCAATGTGGCCTCGATGAGCGGAACCGTTGGCGCGTCGAGGGGTCGCGGCAACGCCGGCAGCCGGTGCGCGGGGTGGAAGTACTGCGGGGCACCTTCGATCACCAACCCCAACGGTCCGGGGAACGACTCGAACGCGCTCGGCAAACTGCTGTGCCCCTTGCGAACCCACCGCGCGGCGTGGATCTCGTCGTTGATCACCAGCAGTGCGCCACGTCCGCGGGAGTTGGGGGCGGCGGCAGCAGCGACGGCGGCGGCGAGGTTCGCGGGGCCGTCCGGGCCGGGCAGGCCGGGATGCCGCATCGCGCCGGTGACGACGACCGGTTCCTCGTGCGGCCACAGGCAGTCGAAGAAGTAGGCGGTCTCTTCGAGCGTGTCGGTGCCCTGGATGATCACGACACCCTGAGCGCCTTGAGTCACCTGCTTGTCGGCCCAGTCGAAGGCGTCCAGCAGCGTGGTGAAGGTGAGCGAGGCGCCGGGGACCGTCGCCAGGGTGGCGATCTCCCCCACTTCCAGGCCCTGGACCAGGTCTTTCGCACCCAGGGTCGGCGACACCGCACCGGAGCCAGTCATCGTGATCGTGCCGCCGAGCGATGCCACCGCCACCTGTGAGCTCATGAAGCTCACTCTAGGGTCACTGGGTCCAGTACGTGATGTTGCGGAAACGGGCCTCGGCGCGGCCACTTCCGTGGTGGTAGACGCCGTTCTTGAAGTGACGGGTGGCCTTGCCCCGGTCGTTGACCGTCGCCTTCAGGACACCGTTGGCGAAGACCTTGATCTTGCCGGTGCCGCCCGAAACCGCGGAGTGCTCGACGCGGATGCGCACCCACTTGTTGTAGATGCCGGACGCGATCACCGTGCTCGTGTAGTACCGGAGCGTGCCACCGTCGGCGTTGGTGGCGTTGATCATGAAGTCGGTGGCCGGGGTGCCGGGGTCGCCGCCGCGCACGCGCAGGATCTGCATGACGGTCGGGCCGTTGACGCCACTGGGAACGTAGATCTCGCCTTCCCAGGCGTGCTGGCCGCTGGAGTACTCCTGGTCCCAGCGCATCTCGGTGCGCGGGTCGGTCTTGCTGCCCTCGCTCATGGGCTTGTCGTTGTCGAAGACCCACATGGAGTGGACGCCGCCCTCGAACTTGTAGCGCGCGCTCTCAGGCAGGTTGTAGGGCTTCTGGATCTTGTAGGTGAACGGCTTCTGCATCCACGCCGGTGCGGCGTGCGCGGGCGTCGCGAGCAGGGCGACCGCGGGCAGCGCGAACAGGGAACGACGGGGCAGGGTCACGAGGAAGCCTCCGGCCTCGGTTAGTGGTCTGGACCAGAATCACCACCAGAATCACCACACCGAGGCCGGGCTCCGCAACGTTCGGGCTACACCGGAATTCCGGTCTGGTCGTCGGCGCGAGGGTCGCCGGGCGACGGCACCCCGAGCCTGTCCATCTCGGCCACGCACACCCGGACCGCCTCCGCGGCGTCGTACGTAATGCTGGGTTTGACACGCCGATCCACTTCCACCGTGAACCGTCCGTCACCAGCCGCCCGCACCCACGGGCCTGGCACCCGGTATTCGTCCGCGGTCGGCCGGAACGACATCCAGTAAATAGAGGTGAACGGGAACATCCGCCGGAGCCGCTGCTCGCGCATCGCCGCCTCGATGAACTCACTCAGCCCGTGGTCGTCGTGTGCGCGGAACATCTGCCACCTGAGTTCGATCCGGTCGCCGGACTCGTACGCGTCAGCGACGTCGACGAAATCGGCGAACGGCCATGCGGCTGCCAGTTCCCGCGCTGTGGCGCCGCTGAGCCAGACCGCGGCGGATCCGGTGACCTCGGCCAGCTCGGTGGTGGGCAGCCAGCTCAGGTACGCCGTCCGCAGCTTGTGCCGTACGTAGAACAGCCTCTCGCGGGCGAGCGGCAGGACGCGCACGGCTCGGTCGTTCCTGGTCACGGTGGCCACGAAGCCGCCGAACGCGCCCCGCGCGTCGAGCATCTCGACGTCGCAGCCGGGGCACGCGTCCCGGAGCACGGCCTCGAGGCCACCCGCGTCGACCAGGTCCTGGTACAGCGATTCCCCCATACCACCCAAGCTACTGGGGACAGCCGATCACTGGCGCCAGTAGGTGATGTTGCGGAAGCGGGCCTCCGCGCGGCCGCTGCCGTGGTGGTAGACGCCGTTCTTGAAGTAGCGCGTCGCCGGCCCCTCGTCGGGGTGGGTCAGCTTGAGGGCGCCGTTGTAGTAGACCTTGACGGTGCCGCGACCGCCCGCGACCGCGGTGTGCTCGACCCGGATCTTGAACCACTTGTTGTAGATACCGGTGGCGATGACCTGGTCGCTGTCCTTGCGCAGCGAGCCGCCGTTGACGTTGGCGACGTTGAGCATGACGTCGGTGGCGCGGGTGCCGTCCGGGCGGCTGCCGCGCAGGATCTGCACGACGGTCGGGCCGCTCACGCCGGACGGGATGTAGATCTCGCCCTCCCACGCGCGCGAACCGCTGGAGTACTCCTGGCTGAAGCGCATCTCGGTGCGCGGATCCGTTGGACTGCCTTGGGTGTGAGGCTGGTCGTAGTCGTAGACCCACATCGTGTGCACACCGCCGGAGAACGTGTAGCGGCTGCTCAGGGCGAGGTTGTACGGCTTCTGCATCGTGTACGTGTAGGGCGCCGAGACCCATTGCGCGGACGGCGGCTGAGCGAGGGCCTGAGCCGCCGGGGCCACGATGAGAGGCGTGGCCAGGGCAAGGGCGAGCACGGAACGGCGAGTGTGGAGTGCAGGGGTTTCCACGTTGAATCCCTCCGACCTTCGATAAGTGGTCTGTACCACTTTGAGGGTACGAAGGTGGAGGGATCAATACCTGATTCAAGTTCCGGAACTAGATTCAGATAGCTGAATGTTTCACATTCCTGAACGGAGTTCGTCGAAGGTCGGGAACTTCGTGGCGATGTCGCTGCCGGTGAAGTTGCCGATCCAGCCGTCGTCGTCGTGGAAGAAGCGGATCGACACGTAGTCCGGCGTGGTGCCCATGTCGAACCAGTGCGTGGTGTTCGCCGGGACGCTCAGCAGGTCGCCCGCCTCGCAGAACACCGCGTACACCTTGCCGCCGATGTGCAGGTAGAAAACGCCCGCGCCACGGGCGAAGTAGCGGTCCTCGTCGTCGTCGTGCGTGTGCTCGGCGAGGAACTTGTCGCGGAACTCGATGGCCTTCGCGCGGTACTCGTCGGTGTCGGCCGGGGTCATCTCCATCGCGTCGACGTAGGAGTAGCCCTCCGTCTCGCTGACACGGGCGACGTCCCTCTCATAGATCTGCAAGGCGTTCTCGGCGGTGACACCGTCCACAACGGACCACCGGTGGAAGCGCACGCCGTGCTCCTTGAGCGCGGTGGCGATCTCCTCGGCGTCGGTGGTGCGGAGAACCGTCTCCTCTGGGCCGGAGTCCGGCCACACCGTCAGCAGCGTCATGCGTGCCTCCCCGTAAAGATGTCTCGCGTCTCGACCTTGAAGCGCAGCAACCACTCCAGGCATTCCAGCCGGTGCCGCGCCTGCATCAGGTCGTCGCCCCACACGTACACGCCGTGCCGCGCCACGAGCAGCGCCGGGACGCCCGGATCGAAACCCTTTTCGAACGCGTCGCCGAGTTCGGCCATGTCCTGCGAGTTCTGGACGACCGGGACCACGACCTCCTCGTGCGCCTGGCGTCCGAAGCCCTTGAGCATTTCGAGGTCCTGCAGCACAACGCCGTCCGGCCAGTGCTCGGCGGCGACCACCGCGGCCAGCGCGTGGACGTGCACAACGGCGCCCGCACCGGCGACTCGCGCGATCCTGGCGTGCAGGCCGGCTTCGGCGGACGGGATCTTGTCGCTGTCGACGGCGAGACCATCGGAGTCGATCACCACGCTGTCGTCCGCGGTGATCTCGCCCTTGTCGACACCGCTGACCGTGACCGCGAGCCTCAGCGGATCACGTTGCAGCACAACGGAGAGGTTGCCCGAAGTGCCGCGCATCCAACCCATCTGCGCGTAACGGACGCACTCGCGAGCGAGCTCTGCGGTCACGAGAGTTCCCAGACCGTCGGGTGGGGCGTGAAGTCGGCGTTGCCGTAGGGCTCACCGGCGCGCGCGACGCCGACCGTCTTCCAGCCCGCCTCCTGCGCGGCGTGCAACTCGGCCGGAACGTCGCTGTAGAAGGTGATGTCGTCGGACCGCAGGGTCTCCGCGATCTTGTGGTACGACGCGGCTTCGCGCTTCGGGCCCGCGTTGACCGTGTCGAAGTGGTGCTCCAGCAACGGGGTCAGGTCGCCGTCGGTGGTGTGCTGGAAGAACGCGATCTGGCCGGCGACCGAGCCGCTCGAGAAGATCGCGAGCTTCACGCCGTCGTCGTGCCACTTGCGGATCGCGGGGACGACGTCCGGGAAGAACTCCGCCACGAGGTCGCCCTGCGCGTAGCCCTGTTGCCAGATCAAGCCCTGCAACGTCTTGAGGGGCGTGACCTTCTGATCCGCGTCCATCCAGTCGTGCAGTGCCTTGACAACGTCGTCGTGGCCCGACAGCTCCTTGATCTGCTTGACGGCGTCGGCGACCACCGGGTCGTCACCGTGCTGCTCGATCCACGGCCCGAGCCGCGGGCGGGCGTAGTCGTACAGGACGACCAGCACCTGGTCCGTCGCGCTCAGCGTGCCCTCGATGTCGAGCACGACCCACTTGCTCACCGCTGTTCTCCCTCGTAGTACTTGTCCAGCTCGCCGGCGCCGTACACCCCTTTGTCCGTCACCACGTTCGTGACGAACCGCGGCGGCGTCACGTCGAACGCCGGGTACAGCCCTTTCACCCGTGGCGTGGCACTCGGTCTGCCCAGCACCTGCAACACTTCCGCGCCGTCACGGTGCTCGATCGGCACGTCCTGCGCCGTCCGGGCCTGCCGGTCCGGTGCCTGCACCAGGGCGTGAAACGGTACGCCGAACGCGTGCGCGGCCACGGCCAGCCCCAGTGTGCCGACCTTGTTGACGACGTGCCCGTCCATGGTGACTCGATCGGCCGCCGTGACCAACGCGTCTACTTCGCCGGACTGCAGCACGGCCGCGCCCATGCCGTCCGTGATGAGCGTGGTGTCGACGCCCATCTCGACCAACGTCTCGGCGGTGAGCCTGGCTCCTTGCAGGTAGGGCCTGGTCTCCGTGCAGAAGAACCGGAGCTGCTTGCCCTGGTTTTGTGCGGCCCTGACAGTTTCGGTGAGGTACAGGTCGGCCCAGCAATGCGTGAGGACAGTGGCTTGCTGGGGCAGCAGGTTCGCCGTGTGCTCACCTAATGCCTGGCTCTTCGCCCGGTACCTGCGATCGCCTTCCTGGGCGCCTTCCAGGGCCTGGGTGATGTCCTGGGTCGCGTCGACGTGCTCCAGCACGATCTTGGTCGCCTTGTGCAGAGCGTTGTTGGTGCGCCTGGTGTTCTCGAGTTCGGCAGCCGTTCTGGCCAGCTCCGCGCGTGCCTCGTCGAAGGGCTTTCCTTCGAGGGTGCGAGCTTTGAGGACCATGCCGTACAGCACCGCGAAGTACGGTCCGGAGGACTGGGTGACCATGTCCTCGATGGCCCGCGCGACGTCCTCGGCTGTCCGGCAGAGCACCCAGTTGCGTTCGAAGGGGAACTCGCGGCGGTCGAGGATGAGCACGCCGTCGTCGGTGAGCTTGACCGAGTCGGCGAGGACGGGCTGCATCAGCTGTACCCGGTGTAGGCGGGGCGGGCGCCGGTGAGGAAGTGCTCGCCGACCTCGCGGGCCTTGTAGACGACCGGGTCGTGCAGCGTGAGCGTGCGGGCGTTGCGCCAGAAGCGGTCCACGCCGTACTTGCCGGCCGTTCCGCGCGCGCCGACCTGCTCGAAGATCCGGCTGGTGACCTCGTTGACGAGCTTGGTGCTGACGACCTTGGCCTCGGAGATGGTCACGGCGACCTCGCCGCGCTTCGCGGGCGTGAGGTGGCGGCCGAGCTCGGTGGCTTCGTGGAGCTGCCTCGCCGCCTCGTCCGCGAGCAGTCCGGCGGCCCTGGTCTGGGACACCATCTCGCCGTACGCCGCGACGATGTACGGGTCCTCGGTGGCTGCCTCGACGCCGCTGACGAACCACGGCCGCGTCTTGGTGCGGGTGTAGTCGGCGGCCTCGGCGAGGGCGCCCTCCGCGATGGCCACGTAGAGCTGGGCGAGCACGAGCTGGAACCCGATGGCGGCGAGGCTGATGCGCGGGTCCTCGTTGGCGGGCTGCACGCCGAGGATTTCCGTGACTTCGACGTTCTCGAAGTTGACGCCACCGGACGCGGTCAGCCGCTGGCCGATGTTGTCCCAGTCGTCCAGGTAGGTGATTCCCGTCGCTTTCCCGTCGAGCAGGAACGTGAGCTTCTCGCCGTTGTCCGTGCGGGTGGCGCTGACCACGAGCCGGTCGGCCACCGCCGCTCCGGTGGCGAACGTCTTGCGCCCGTTGAGGACGAATCCCGTCTGGGTGGGCGTGAGTTCGAGAGCCGCGTCGAGCGGGTTGCTGACGCCGGCCCAGAACTGGTCGGGCTGGACGCTGAACTGGGCGTCGAACAGGCCGCTGCGCCAGATCTGCAGGTAGTGGTACCCGAGGAGGTGTCCGACATTCGCGTCCGCGGCCCCGATGACGCGGCCGATCTTCTGCTGCTGCGCCCAGTCGCTGACGTTCAGCAGGCCGCTCTGCCGGAGCAGTTCCACCTCTTTGGTGGGTGGCTGGTTGGCCCGGTCCCTGTCCGCCGCGTCGGACCTGAGCGTCGCCGCCACCTCGTGCGCGACGTCCAGCCAGTTCGTCATCCCTGCTCCTCTCGGGGTACTCGGTTCAACTTACTTCGTCACACCACTGGGCTAACCACGATGTGAGAGAGACCGACCACTGGCAGACTGCCCGCGCACCCCGCTCTGGCGGGGGACCAACATCTAGGGAGCATTCGGTATGGCGCAGGGCACCGTGAAGTGGTTCAACGGCGAGAAGGGCTTCGGATTCATCGCGCAGGACGGCGGCGGTCCGGACGTGTTCGTGCACTACTCGCAGATCGAGGGCAACGGCTTCAAGTCGCTGGAAGAGCAGCAGCGCGTGGAGTTCGAGATCGGCCAGGGCCAGAAGGGCCCGCAGGCCCAGGCGGTCCGCGCCATCTGAGTTGTTTCCGGGAGCCCGCTCGGCCTCACGGCTGGGCGGGCTTCTTCTGTGCCCGGACGGATCCGGAGCCCACCCACGAGGAGTTCGACTTCACCTCGAGCGGCAATCCGCCGTGCTGAACCGAAGAAGGCGTCGCGGTCCGTCGACCACGACGCCTGTCTTCTCGCCGCGGGAACGACGACTGAAGCAGAGGCAACCGAGGGAGTCGAACCCTGCGCGGCTTGTGAAGGCGGCGCTCAGAACCGGCCCGAACCCTTCGGTTGGGCGACGGCTGCCGTGGAGTTGTACTACCTGTGAAGAGCCTTGAACGATGCGTGGGATACCCACAGTGTTAAACGTCCAAACGCTTGAGGACGTTTCATGTTTCACTCGGATGGGTGACCCTGGTCACCGTGCGATTCCTCCCTGCCGTCGCAGCCCTGCTGCTACTTCCCCTGGTGCCCACCGCCGCCAACGCGGCTCCGTCGGGCACGTACTACATCACCAGTGTCAGCACCGGCCTCAACGTCGCCCAGAGCGGCACTGGACTCGCCCTGCACCGCCCCAAGGGCAACGAGGACCACCAGCAATGGCGGCTGAGCGACGGGAGGTTCGAGAACACCGACTCGCCGGGCCAGTGCATCACCCGCCAGCTCACCATGGGTTCGTGCTCACAGGGGGATACGGTTCACGAGCCGAAACAGTTCGGTGATCAATGGGAGTTCTTCAGTCTCAGCGGCCAGTCCCGCTGGTACCTGACCCCGGTCCAGAACCAGACCGACCCGATGCCGGCCGACCCGCGGCTCGACCAGATGACGTTCCTGACCGCCCACAACGCCTACGCGAACGGGGTGGACGGCGGGTTCGCGCCGCCGTTCGTCAACCTCGCCAAGAACCAGACGCGCGGCATCGTGCAGCAGCTGGGCGACGGCGTCCGCGGCTTCATGCTCGACATCCACCAGACGCCCGACGGCGCGATCCTGTGCCACAACAGCTGCACGCTCGTCAGCAAGCCGGTGGCGCTCAACGTCGACATCCAGCGAATCGTGGATTTCCTCCGGAACAATCGGAGCGAGATCATCACGGTCTTCCTGGAGGACTACGTGGACGCCAACACGATCCGCGCGGAACTCCGCAAGGTGCAGGGACTGAACGACGTCCTGTACCGGGCGGAAGGCGTGCAGCAGAACGGCTGGCCGAAGCGCAGCGAACTGCAAGCGGCGAACAAGCGGTTGCTGATCTTCACCGACCACGGCAAGGACGGCCGCGAGGACTCGGGTGTGCTGTACCAGAAGGACTGGACCGTCGAGAACTACTGGTCGATGGGTTCGGGCCTCGGCAGCTCCGACTGGTCCTGTTACAGCCGA
>JAVXWK010000233.1:0-5671 GCA_032230575.1 Pseudonocardiales bacterium
ATCAACGCCAGCGCCACGAGCCCGTAGAGCAGCAGGCCGTACAGCACGAACGCCCGGCGCGGCTCCACGCGCCCGAAACGCCAGTAGTGCAACGCCACCAGGGGAATGAGCACCATCAACCCGATGCCCACGAACGCCAGGAAGCCGGTCCGTGCGGTTTCCCAGTACGACGCCATCATGAGCGGTCCAATGCCCGTGGTACCGCCATTCCAAACGCGAGAGCGAGAGGTTGCGTCGGACGGACGCACCGGACGGGCCGGTTGCCAGCGGAAATGCGCCTGATGATCTCGAGTTGGTGGTGCTCGCGGACGACGGACGCAGCGGGTGCGGCCGGTCAGTCCCCACAGGCACGCGGGGACTGACCGGGACGATCTACTAGGGCGTGACCTTCGCGTTGGTCAGCCCCTTCTTCGCGCCCGTCACCGTGTTGGACGCGTACACGACGTTGGGCTTGCTCGTGCACTGCGACAACGTCGTGATCTTGATCGCGTACTCGCCGGACCCGCCGACGTCGGACTTGTTGTTCTTCCAGGTGTTGCCGCACCCGCTCGCGCTGCCGGTGATCTGGTGCGTCTCGTACCCGTCGGCCAGCGTGCCGGGCTTGCGGAACGTGCCGGTGTTGCCCTCGAACAGGTATCCGGAGCCCTTCACGTCCACCCACGAGTCAGCGGAGTGCTGACCCGAGATCCCGGCGCCGTTGAAGGTGTTGCCGCGGATCACGCCGCCGACCGTGCCCTCCTTGATGTCGATGTGCTCAGCGGTGACGTTCGGGCCGATGGTGTTGTTCAGCACCTGGACCCGGTCGGACTTGTCGATGCCGCCGCTGTTGCCGTGACACTCCCAGTTGGACTCGGCCGATCCGATGTAGACACCTTCGCCGTACCCGGTCTGCACCAGGCCGGTGTCGGTGACCTTGGAGTCGCGGATGACGCTGTCGGCCGAGGACTTCCGGAAGTGCACGCCCTCCTCGTCGACGTGGTGCACCGTCACGCGATCGATCACCGTGTGGTGCGAGTTGTCCGCGACGATGCCCTTCTTGGACTGCGCGACCGTGAACCCGGTGAGGTTCCAGTAGGGCGCGTTGACCAGCCACAGCCCGTACCCGGAGTCGAACCCCGGTGCGGGAGCGGGGCAGTCCGGCGGGTCACCGGCCGGGCCGTCGTTGATCAGCACCGCGGTCGCCGGGCCGGTCAGCGTGATCGGCTTGGCGGACGTGCCGGCCTTCTGCGTCAGGAACGCACCGTGGTACGTGCCTGCCGCCAGCGAGATCGTCCGGCCGGGCGTCGCGGCGGCCAGGGCCGCCTTCAGCTGCGCCGCGGTCGAGACGGTGACCGTGTCCGCGGCGAACGCGCTGGGCGTCCACTGCGCTGCGAGGACCGCGGCGACAGCAATCGCCCAGTACTTGGTGGTGGACAAGAGAACCTCCGCAGGGGGTAGAGGGAACGGAGGATCAGGGAGCGACGAAGTTGCCCGACAGGATGATCAGCACCTGCAGCGTGATCCCCGTGCCGTAGTAGTCGTTCTTGTCCGGGCTGAACTTGGTGATCTGCGTGAACAGCTTGTCGAGCCACGCCTGGCTGCCGGGGTCGGTCATCGCGGCCACGGCGAACGGCGCGGTGAAGCAGGGGTGCTCGCCCGACTCGGTCGCGGAGCCGCTCAGCTTGTAGCCGGAACCGATCTTGGCCGGGTCACCGCCGGTCTTGGTCTGGATCCACTTGTTCATCTTGCGGACCTGGGCCTGCGCGGCACTGCCCTCGGCGGTGATCGCGTCCGCACCCATCCGCCACGGGTCGCGGCACGCGTTCCAGCTGTAGGCGCCGTCGTACGGGCCCTCGAGGAAGTTCGCGGAGGCCGGCTTCGGGGTGCTGTTGGTGTTCACCACGAAGTCGGGCAGCAGACCGGTCGAGCTCGCGTACTGCGACTGCAGCTTGGTGACCGCGTTCTCCGAGGTGCTCAGCACGCTCGACCACGTCGAGTCACCGGTCGCCTTGGCGAACGCCCGGAAGTGGCCCGGCATCCAGTCCGAGGTGCGCGAGCTGTTCTTGTACTGCGCGTCGTTGCCCCAGTCGCCGAGCAGCAGGAACTTGGTGCTGCCGTTGAGCTCGGACTTCTTGATCGCGTTGATGACCCGCTTGGCCTCCGCCAGGTAGTTCACCGAACCCGACGAGCCCCACACCTTGTCCGCGATCAGCAACCCGTACGCGATCTCCAGGTCACCGTCGGTCGCGGAGTCGCCTCCGTTGACGCTCTTGCAGTTCGAGTCCTGCTCGGCCGCGTGCAGGTCCTTGTTGTTGACCGACGGGTGCGCCTTCACGAACTTCAGGATGCCGTCGAAGATCGACCGCGCCTGGGTGTCCTTGCCGCCCATCATCGCCGCGATCGTCATGCCGTAGCCCTCGCCCTCGGCGACGTAGGCGTGGTCGGCGTCCTTGGAAAGCACGGCATAAGTACCGGAACCGCACTTGGTGCTCAGGAAGTTGGTCTTCCAGAAGTTCCAGTACTTCATCAGCGCCGCGTCCTGCGTCGCCTGGTCCGCCGACGGGCGAAGCGTGCCGGGGACGTAGGGGGAGGCGGCCTGGGCCGCGATCGCCGAATGCGTGGTGATCAGACTGGTGGCCGCGACAGCGGCCAAAGCCAGTGCTTGCAGGGTTTTGCGCATGAGCCCCTCACTCGCTGAGAACGGATCTCGTTGCAGGGCGGCGATTTCCGTGAGAGTCGCATACGTCTAGACCTCTGGTCAATATGATAGGAAACTTTACATACTTAATGCGAAATGTCTGATCTGGACGGTTTGGCCGCTGCTGCGAATTCATGGATGGGAACGTGTCCACCCGCTCGCATGGACTAAGGTGGTTCAAAAGATCCGCTGGGGGGCGATCGCATGATCAGTGAAGAGTGGGGCCTGCGCGACTACTACGCGGGCGTCGAAGACCCGAACGTCAGCTACACCATCATTCTCGTTGCGGGAGAACAACTTCCGCTCGCCGTGGTCAGGAAGACCGGCGCGGTCGAGGAGGCCTTCACCCACACCCTGCGCTGGGAACCGTCCGACCTGCTCAGCCGCGTGCCGTCCGAACCGCGGTGGACCGCGAAGGCGGCTGACGTCGGGTACGCCAACGGGTTCCTCGTCGAGATGGTGCAGGTGGTCCGCGCGCGGCAGCACCTGTCGGAGTTCGCGGACTACAAGTACTTCGCGGTGTTCCGCCAGACGCTGGACGTCCTCGACCTGTCGAAGGCGTACGTGCTGGTGCGCCGCCCGGAGTTCTACGGCGACGAGGACTACTCCGGGCACAACACGTGGGAAGCGTGCGACACCCTGCACGACATCGACCGCGGCGAGGACATGCGCCGGGAGTACGTCGCGATCAGCGCGGCCGAGGCGGGTGAGCTCCGGCAGCGGATCGACCGCTCGTGGGCGGACGAGATCCTGCGGCACTACGTCGTCACCATCAACGGCAACCCGTTCTCGGTGGTCGGGGTACCGCGCAACCCGAACTCCTCGGTCGGCCGGCTCATGTTCAGCGACGGCCACTTCGTCCCCGGCGACCTGCTGAGCCAGATCGAGGGCGAGCCCGGCGCGGGTTCCGAGGAGATCGGCTACGACTACGCGGTCCGTCTCATGGCCGCGCTGGTCTGCTTCCACCGCGAGCAGAAGAAGGCCGAGCTGACCGGCGGGTACGCGATCTTCCAGCGCCAGGTCGACGTGCTCGACATCGACTCGGCGTACGGCCTGGTGCGCGAGCCGGGTCCGGACGACCCGGTCGCGCTGCCGTTGAGCGACTCCGAGGCCTACCGCCTCTACCTGAGGCTGACCATGCGGGCCGCGCGCCGCAACGCCCAGCCCGTCGACGGCTACTACTACTTCGCCGTGCTGGACTCGTTGCGCGACGCGGACGCGCCGGACAAGGCGTTCTCGCTGATCCGGTGCGCCGCCGACAGTTCGCCGCGGTGGGAGATGTTCCTGCGCGCGGGGGAATGGGTGCCCACCGCCGGTCCGCTGACGATCGTCACGTTGCCGATCGGGGCGGACGAGGTGCGGCGGATCTCGGCGCGACTGGCGACCGAGACCCGCTACTTCCAGATCGTGAACGGCGAGCCGGGCTTCATGAGGATGATCCGCTACACGCCCACGACCGAGGAGACGCGGGAGCACCCGGACGCGCCGTGGCAGCCCTGTGACGTGCTCGGCCGGTGGCGTAGCGAACCGTCGTGGGTCATCACGGCCCCGGCGTGGCTCGCGGCCAGGGAGTCAGCCTGAGCTTGTCGGTGTTCATCATCCACATGAGCCGATCGATGTGGTCGCCCGACGCGACCATGTTGATCACGCAGAACGGTATGCCGTCGCGGCTGACCACAGCCGCGAGCCGGCCGTTGACCTGCGTGAGCGCGGCCTCGGCACCGGTCCAGAAGGTGGCGGAGGCAGTCTGGACGACCTGCGCGACCACGGACCGGCCGACGAGCTTGACCTTGGCCGCACCGCGGACCTTGCCGTTGCTGTCGGCGTAGCTCACGACATCCTCGGCCAGCAGTTCCTCCAGCGCGGCGAGATCGCCTTTCTTCGCGGCGGCGATGAACGCCGTGAGCAACCGCCGTTGTTCCTCGGTGCTCACGGTCGTCCGGCGTTCGGTGGCGAGGTGCTTGCGCGCCCGGCTGACGAGCTGGCGTGCCGAGGCCTCGCTCGCCTGGATGATCTCGGCGATCTGCGGGTACGGGTAGTCGAACGCCTCGCGCAGCACGTACGCGGCGCGTTCGGTCGGCGTGAGCTTCTCCAGCAGCACCAGCACGGCGACCTCCAGCGCCGCGTCCCGTTCGGCGCCGAGCTGCGGGTCCGCCGAGGTGTCGACGGGTTCGGGCAGCCACGGGCCGATGTAGGTCTCGTGGCGGGCCCGCGCGGTCTTCCCGGCGTTGATCGCCAGCCGGGTGGTGATCGTCGCGAGGAACGCGGCCGGGTTGCGCACCTCGGCGTGGTCGTAGTCCTGCCAGCGCAGCCAGACCTCCTGCAGCAGGTCGTCGGCGTCGAGCGCGCTGCCGAGCATCCGGTACGCGATGCCGAACAGGCGCGGACGGGCAGCCGAGAACAGCTCCAGAGCAGTCACTCACTTACGACAAGACAGCGCTGCGACTTGTGACAGCCCGCGTGTCACAAGTGGCAGGGCTGCCTTGTCCTGGTTGTGGACACCCGACCCACCACCGAGACGAGGTTCCACAATGGACACCCGCGCCGCTGCGCAGATCGAGACGCTCGAGGACCTCCGCCGCCACCTGCAATGGGCGATCGAGCTCGAACACGCGACCATCCCGCCGTACCTGTGTGCGTTGTACTCGCTGGACCCCGGCCGCAACGCCGTGGCCACGCAGGTCGTCGGCGGTGTGTTCGCGGAGGAGATGCTGCACCTGGCGCTGGCGGCGAACCTGCTCAACGCCGTCGGAGGCGAGCCGAAGCTCGACACGCCGGAGCTTCTACCGCCGTACCCGCATCCGTTGCCGCACGGTGACAAGTCCGTGCACGTGCACCTCGCCCCGTTCGGCCCGGATGCGCTGGAACTGTTCCTGCGCATCGAGCAGCCCGCGTCGGCGGACGCGCCGGCCGAAGCGGACGGGTACGAGACGATCGGCCAGTTCTACGCGGCGATCGAGGCGGGCATTCGCGCGTTGTGCGACGAGCTGGGGG
>JAVXWK010000607.1:0-5943 GCA_032230575.1 Pseudonocardiales bacterium
GGATCCGCGCCGGTGCGCCTTCGAGGTGAGCGTCGGAATCAGTGGGCTGGACTTCACGCCGCGCGAGGTCGCGGAGTTGATCAGAGGACTACCATCGCGGGTGTGAGCCTGCCCGAACCCGTCCAGCACGCGCTGGTCAGGGTCTCGCACTCGGTGCTGATCGACGCCGACGCGCTCATTAAGGTGCGCGAACGGTTCGACGACGAGCAGGCGGCCTCGCTGAGCGGCTATCTGCGCAGCGCCCAGTCACCGAACACGGTGCGCGCCTACCGGTCGGACTGGATCGCGTGGGCCGGCTGGTGTCAGGCGGAGGGCCGTCAGGCGTTGCCCGCGGACCCGCTGGACGTGGCGGTTTATCTGGCGGTCGCGGCGGACACGGTGAAACCGGACGGGTCGCCGGCGTTCGGCGCGTCGACGCTGGAGCGCAAGTCGGCGGCGATCTCAGCGGTGCACGCGGCGAACGGGTTGCCGAGCCCGACGCGCAGCGATGTCGTCAGGTTGACGCTGCGGGGTATCAGAAGGACTCGCAAGCAGCAGCCGAAGCGGAAACGCCCGGTGCTGCTCGACACTCTCGAGGCGCTGCTGAACGAACGCCCGGCGGAAGGTCCTGCCAGGGCACGGGACGCGCTGTTGCTGCTCGTGGGGTTCGCAGGCGCGCTGCGCAGGAGCGAGCTGGCGCGGATCGAGTTCGAGGACGTCACGGTCGATGTGGATCCGCGCACGCACGAGCCGTTGCTGCTGATCCGGCTGGGGACGACGAAGACCGATCAGACGGGCAAGCATCAGCAGTCGGTGGTTCTCCCCCGCGGCAGCCGGCGGCCGACGTGTCCGGTGTGCGCGTTCGCGGACTGGGCGGATGTGCTGAGGAACAAGGAGATCACCGAGACCGGCCTGCACCGCTGCCACGGCTACCAGGCCGCGGCCGGCCAGGGCGCGTTGTTCCCGGTGATCAACCGGCACGGCGGCGTCGGGCGCAAGGCGATGTCGGGGCGCGCGGTGGCGGAGCTGGTGAAGCGGTACGCGCTCAGGGCGGGGCTGGATCCGGAGCTGTTCGGCGGGCATTCGCTGCGGGCGGGGTTCGCGACGCAGGCGGCGCTCGGCGGGGCGAGTGACCGGGAGATCATGCGGCAGGGCCGGTGGACCAATCCGCGCACGGTGCACCGCTACATCCGGACCGCGAACCCGCTCGAGGACAACGCCGTTACCCGTCTGGGTCTCTAGATTTGTGACCCAGGTCTCACTTCGGGGGTTTAACTCTAAACAAGATCCCCTCCGGTAGGGCTGCACCGGACAGAGCAGCCGACTAGACCGGACGGTCGTCCGAAGCTGAAAGTTTCCGTCGTGTTTCCACGCCGGTTGAGCTGCTCTTTTGTTCCACCATTCGGACAAAAGCCGATCTCCTGACCAGCGAAGCTGCTCAATTCGTGAAGCAATCTCGCATTCTGGGAGTGGCTGGTCGTATGCACTGAGAGCAATACGATCACCACACCCGGTCATCGATGACGATCGACGACGGCCGGGATGTTCCACGGTGTTCGACCCGGCACCCCTGTAACGCCGGAGCGATCACTCCCTGCACCGGAACAAGGAGCGTTCCATGAAGCGCAAAACCCTGGGCATCACCACCGCCCTGATGTCCGCGGCGGCACTCGCCGCCACGGGCACGCTGGGAGCCAACGCGGCGCCACAGCAGGCCGCGAACCCGCTGTTCTCGGCGGCCGAGCAGGCGGGGACGATCTCCACCGCACTCGGCCTGTCCGGCGGCGAACAGCTCGTCCCGAAGGACGTCGTGCGCGACGCCGACGGCACCAGCCACTTCCGGTTCGACCGCACGGTCAACGGCCTCAAGGTCATCGGCGGCGACGTCGTCGTCGCGCAGAAGGCCGGCCGGCTCACCAGCGTCCTGAAGGCGACCGAGGCCTCCCTCGCCGGCCTCGACACCTCCGCGCCCGTCACCGCCCAGGCCGACTCGACGCTCGTCGTGTTCGCACTGGACCACGCGCCCGTGCTGGCCTGGGAGACGGTCAAGCACAGCGTGAAGGAAGACCAGACGCCGAGCGCGGTGCACACGTTCACCGACGTCAAGACCGGTGAGACGCTGCTGTCCTACGACGACGTCCACAACGCCGAGGGCACCGGCCAGTCCACGTTCAGCGGCACGGTCTCGTTGAACACGACCCAGTCGGGCAGCACGTTCCAGCTCAAGGACCCGGCGCGCGGCAACCAGGCCGTGAACAACCTCAACAACGGCTCCGGCAACGGCACGTTGTTCACCGACGCCGACAACAAGTGGGGCAACGGCACCTACACCGACAAGGCCACCGCGGGTGTCGACGCGGCGTTCGGCGCCGCGAAGACGTGGGACTACTACAAGAACGTCCACGGCCGCAACGGCATCAAGAACAACGGTGTGGGCGCGCTGAGCAAGGTCCACTACGGCAACAACTACAGCAACGCCTTCTGGAACGACTCCTGCTTCTGCATGACCTACGGCGACGGCGCGAACAACCAGAAGCCGCTGACCTCGCTCGACGTCGCGGCACACGAGATGTCGCACGGCGTCACCTCCGCGACCGCGGGCCTGGTCTACTCCGGTGAGTCCGGCGGCCTCAACGAGGCCACCAGCGACATCTTCGGCTCCACCACGGAGTTCTACGCCGCCAACGCCTCTGACGCCGGCGACTACCTGATCGGCGAGAAGATCGACATCCGCGGCGACGGCAAGCCGTTGCGCTACATGGACAAGCCCTCCAAGGACGGCCGCAGCCTCGACTACTGGTCCTCCACCGCGGGCAACGTCGACGTGCACTACTCGTCCGGCATCGCCAACCACTTCTTCTACCTGCTGTCCGAGGGCAGCGGCAAGAAGACCATCAACGGCGTCGCCTACGACTCCCCCACCACCGACGGCCAGCCCGTCACCGGCATCACCCGCGCCAAGGCCGAGAAGATCTGGTACCGCGCGCTGACCACCAAGTTCACCTCCAGCACCAAGTACGCCGCCGCCCGCACCGGCACCCTCGCCGCCGCGGCCGACCTCTACGGCGCCTCGTCGCCCGAGTACGCGGCGGTCAACCGGGCCTGGGCCGCGGTGAACGTCAAGTAAGGACCCGCCACGAAGACCGGGGCCCGGACCGCACTCCCCTGCACGGTCCGGGCCCCGGCGTATTTCAGTCCTTCACCAGCCCGGACAGCATCGGGTGGTCGAAGATGTAGAACGGCACGAACTGGTGGAACACGAGCACGGCCGGGACGAGAAGCAGCTTCCAGTCGACGACCAGCCCCAGGTACACCCCACCGGCGAACAGCGGCACGAACAGCAGTCCGAAGAACGCCGCTCTCACACCCAGCTGACGCCGCGCACCGCGACGCACCCGGGAGACCAGGCGAGGAGAGCCCTTCCAGGTCAGCACACCCGCGTACAGCGGCACGGTCTTCTCCCTGTTGTTCGTGGTGTCGAACACGAGCGCGGTGACGTCCTTGCCACGACAGGACAACAGCACGTCGTCCGGTATGCCGCGCAGCAACGTCAGGAGCTTGCGCAGGAACAGCACCGTCTGCAGATTGCCGATCTTGAGCAGGTGCAGGACGATGTTGATGACGACCGAGGCGACTGCCAGGATCAAGGCGGCCAGCAGCCACCCCCAGAGGTGTTGCAGCATGAGTGTCTCCCAGCGAACTACGTGAACAGGTCGTGCAGCACCCCGACCAGTCCGTGGCCGTGGTTGTTCTTCGACCCGCCCGCCGCGCCGTTGCCGAAGAAGTCCGAGTTCCCGCCGGATCCGTCGCCGTCCGCACCGATGGGGTCGTGGTCGACGTGGCCGGCACTGGACGCCTTGTCCCACGCGTCCACCGCCAACGCGTCGATCCGGTTACCGATAACACCGGCCGCCGCGGCGCCGAGCACCCACTTGATCACCTGCACGCCCTTGCCCTGCCCAGGAAGCTGCGGACTGCCGTTCGCGATCGCCACCGCCGTCAGGAACGCGCCGCCGCGCTTCGCGTCGCTCATGTCCTCCAGCAGATTGCGCACACCCACGGCGATCGCCGACTGGCTCAACGACCGCATGAACGTCACGACACCGACCTGAACCCCCGTGGTGCGAGACAACCTGGCGTACGACACCACCCGCGCCACGCGAGGCGAGGACAGCTCGCTGAGGTCCTCGAACCACCGCTTCGGCAGCTTCGACGCCAGCACCACCGGCCACAACGCGACAACCGCGATGTCCAGCAGGACCTGATCAGAGTCGACATCGGCGGGCAACGCCTTGGTGAGACCGCTGTAGTAGACGATGCCCGCCGCCAGCAGTCCGCGCAGCGCATCCTTTCCGGACCCGGACGGTGAACCGGCCGACGCGCTCACCGCGATCGCGACCCGCTTGCGGTTGCGGCGTTTCGACCCGGCGCGAGCAGGTGTGCGTGCGACGTTGTCGTCGTAGCTGTGCACGAGAGCACCGAGCCAACTGCGAAACGCCATCACATCTGATGGCGCGGGTGTCGTCGACACGGTTCACTTCCCTCCCGCTGGATGCCGGGACCGTCGCGGGTGACCGGTGATTCGTTTCGCGGGCCTTTCCCAACAACCCGTTCGGACCAGCTCCGCTGTCCGTTTTCGTACGCTATTTCCGGCTGGACCGTCCCTGCCCGGCACATCTCGCGTGTGCTTTCATTGCACGCCATGGGGATCCGCACCACCGTCATGGTCCGCGACCTGACCTGCCCGCGCTGCGGCCACACCGCCGACCACGACGTGCAGATCAGCTGGGGCGGCGACGGCATCGCCCACGCCGAGATCGGTGACTGGCTCGACGTCGGCACCTGGGTGACCGGGTCGAAAGGCGAGCCCCACGTCGTCATCCACGGCACCGGCCTGCCGTGCGCGGGATGCGGCGCGCCGGGCCGGTTCGAGGTGGAGCTCGTCTGCGACGTCGTCGACTCCGTCACCTGGACCCCGGATCAGGCCTCCAGGTCGGTGGCCGCGAGGAACGACCCGTCCATGTAGAACGGCACGGACACGTGCTCGTGGCTGATCAGCCACCGCCCCTCGCGCCGCCGCAGCCCCACGGTGATCCGCGTCCACATCGAGAACCCCTCCGGATAGCCGACCGGCACGGCCGCGAGCCGCTGCAACCCGTGCACGAACGCGAGGTCACCGGACACGGCCACCGACAGGTCGCGGTGCTCGATCGTGATCGGCCCGTCGAACCCCGCCATCCAGCCACCCACAGCGTCCGGGTCGCGGGCGTCCAGGCCGGTGTTGCGCAGCGGCGGGGCCAGCGTGAACGTCACCGCGTCGTCGGCGTACCTGGCCACGACGCGAGCGGGCGACCGGTCGCGCATGCCCTCCACGAGATCGGTGAACAAAGCGAGGATCTCGTCCTGCACCAGCGTGTGAGTCATCTCGAAGAACCTCCATCAAGTCGGCTGACACACCGATGTCGAAGCACGACCCGCGGTCTCGACATGGCAGTGAGAAGATTTTTCGCAAGCCCAGAGCGGAGGCCGGAAGTGAAGTACCTGATCCTCATCTACAGCAACCCGAAGTCGCGGGCCGCGTGGGAGAAGCTGACCGACGAGCAGCAGATGCAGTTCGGCAAGGACCACTACGACCTCAGCGACAAGCTGCGCGCGTCCGGGGAGCTGATCGTCAGCGAGGGCCTGCCCGGACCGGAGACCGGCAAGGGCGTGAGCATCCGGGACGGCGAGGTCGTGGTCACCGACGGGCCGTTCGCCGAGGCCAAGGAGTACCTCGCCGGCTTCTACCTGGTCGAGGCCGACACGATCGACCAGGTCATCGCCCACGCCGCCACGTTGCCCGACGCGCACAACGACGGCATCGAGGTCCGGCCGGTCTGGGACATGTCGATGCTGGACGACATGTGAGGACCACACCACGCATCGAGGACCTGCTGCGCGAACTGGCGCCGCAGGTCCTCGGCG
>JAVXWK010000262.1:0-14548 GCA_032230575.1 Pseudonocardiales bacterium
GTACAACTACGTCCACGACAACGGCGACGGCATCCTGTTGTGCCAGTTCGTCTTCGGTGACGTCGTCGCGCGCTACAACGTGATCGCGCGCAACACCCGCTACCAGATCTACCTGCACTCCGATCCCGCGTCACGCGCTGCCGTGTACAACAACACGATCTACAACACCCGCAGCAACTACGCGATTTACGGCTACGGCAAGAGCCTGCAGTCGACGTACAACATCACCGGCAACATCATCTACTCCACCGTGGCCAACGCGGCGATCAGCACCAGCTCCACCGTGCACTACCGCAACAACCTCTACGGCGGCGCCACGCTTCCGGTCCCCGGTGACGACACCAGCGCGGTCAAGGGTGACCCGAGGTTCGCAGCCACTCTCGGCCAGGGCACCGGCACCCCGCAGTCCGGGCCACGCCTCGACGTCGCGTACGCGCTGAAGGTGCGCTCCGGCTCACCGGCGATCGACACCGGGACGCGGATCGACGACCCCGGCAGCCGTGACTTCGCCGGAACCCAGCTCTACCAGGGCAAGCCCGACATCGGCGCCTTCGAGTACACGTCGTAGTCCCGTCCACATCAGACAAACCCTGCCGTCTGGAGACAATCGTGCGGAAACGTGTTCTGACATTGGTGGCGCTCGCCGTCCTGCCCTTCATCGCCAGTGCCGCTCCGGCGTCGGCGGACCAACCCGACTGCGTCCCCGCCGCGAAAACCTCCTCCACCGCCGCCGCGCCCGTGAAGGTCTGGCTCGCCGGCGACTCGACCATGTCCAACCCGCAGTCCAGCTGCCCAGTGGGCTGGGGCAGCCAGTTCGACCCGCTGTTCAACAACGACGTCACCGTGGTGAACAACGCCGTGGCGGGCCGGAGCATTCAAACCTGGCTGTACGAGTCCAACGTGAAGAGCACCAAGGACTCCGCGGGCGAATGCGTGGTGAGCCCCAAAACGTTCCACCAGCGTTGGCTGAACATGCTCGATCCCACCAACGGGATGAAGGCCGGCGACTACCTGATGATCCAGTTCGGGATCAACGACGGTGACCCCAACTGTCCTCGCCACGTGGGCTCCGCGCGGTACAAGGAACTCCTCGCCGTGATGGCCAAGGCGGCCAAGGACCGCGGCGTCACCCCGATCTTCCTCACGCCCGTCTCGGCGATCAGGTGCAGCGGCAGCTCCGCCGTCGGCACCCGAGGCTTCCTCACCGAGACGTTCGACGCGGGCAGGGCCGGCGGTGTCACCGTCATCGACCTGCACAAGCTGAGCTACACGCTCTACAACACGCTCAAGCTGTGCCCCAACAACGGTGACTACACCAAGGGTCCGGTCGGTGCCTTCTTCTGCAACGACCACACCCACTTCGAAGCTGCCGGAGCCAGGCAGATCGCCGGTGTCGTGGCCAAGGCCCTGCGCGACCAACGCATCCCCCTGTCCGGCTACCTCAGGTGAGTTCGACCGTCACCACACTCCCCGTGGCAGGAATCGGTTCTCCGGCCGGGAACTGGACCTGCCACGCGGACGGCGGCGACTCCGCCTCGACCTCGACGATGTCGCCGCGGCGGCGCGTGTGGAACGTGGAACCGGCGACCTCGGTGGTGATCGAGGCGCCGTCGTCCAGGTGGTGGAGCTGCAAGGTGACGCCGTCTGCGTAGTCGTAGTCCGGGCGATCGTCGACGGCGCCGAGCGGGAGCACGGTGTTCGGCCTGACCAGCAACGGCACGGTGAGGAAGTCGCACGACATCGTTGTCCACCGACCGCCGGGCACGTCGGCGCCGGTGAAGAAGTCGGTCCAGGTGCCTTCTGGCACGTAGAACGACACCTCGCCGCCGTCGGAGAACACCGGTGCCACCAGCAGGCTGTCGCCGAGCACGTACTGGCGTTCGAGGTGCGTGCACGCGGGGTCGTGTGGGAACTCCAGCACCATCGCCCGCATCATCGGCGTGCCCTCGGTGGCGGCCTGCAGCGCCGCGTGGTGCAGGTACGGCATCAACCGCGCCTTGAGCTTCGCGAACACCCGCAGCACGTCGACGGCCTCCTCGTCGAACAGCCACGGCACCCGGTACGACGAGCTGCCGTGCAGGCGGCTGTGTGACGACAGCAGACCGAAAGCGATCCACCGCTTGAACAACGCCGGCTCCGGGGTGCCCTCGAAGCCGCCGATGTCGTGGCTCCAGAACCCGAAACCCGACAGCCCCAACGAAAGCCCGCCACGCAGGCTCTCGGCCATGGCCTCGTAGGTCGACTCGCAGTCGCCGCCCCAGTGCACCGGGAACTGCTGCGACCCCGCCGTGGCCGAGCGGGCGAACACCACGGCGTCGCCGTCGCCGCGGCGTTTGCGCAACACCTCGAAGACGGTCTTGTTGTAGAGGTAGGTGTAGTAGTTGTGCATCCGCTCCGGGTCGGAATCGTCGAAGTACTCGACGTCCGTGGGGATGCGCTCGCCGAAGTCGGTCTTGAAGCAGTCCACGCCCTGGTCCAGCAGAGCGTCCAGTTTGGACGCGTACCACTCGCGGGCGGCCGGGTTGCTGAAGTCCACCAACGCCATGCCCGGCTGCCAGAGGTCCCACTGCCACACGTCACCGTTCGGGCGCTTCAGCAGGTAACCGCCCTCGACTCCCTCCGCGAACAGCGGAGACCGTTGTCCCACATAGGGGTTGATCCAGACCGAGATCCGCAGGTTCCTGGCCTTGAGCCGGTCGAGCATGCCGACCGGGTCCGGGAACATGCGCGGATCCCACTCGAAGTCACACCAGTTGTACTCGCGCATCCAGAAGCAGTCGAAGTGGAACACGCTCAACGGCAGGTCGCGTTCGATCATGCCGTCGATGAAGCTCGACACCGTCTGCTCGTCGTACGACGTCGTGAAGGACGTGGACAGCCACAGGCCGAACGACCACGTCGGCGGCATCGCCGGCAGGCCGGTCAGCAACGTGTACTTGCGCAGGATCTCCTTGGGGCTGGGCCCGTAGATCACGAAGTACTCCAGCGACTGCCCCTCGACGCTGAACTGCACGCAGGACACCTTTTCCGAGGCGACCTCGAACGAGACGTGGCCCGGATGGTTCACGAAGACGCCGTAACCCGCGTTCGTCAGGTAGAACGGCACGTTCTTGTAGGCCTGTTCGCTGCTCGTACCGCCGTCCGCGTTCCAGATGTCCACGGTCTGACCGTTGCGCGCCAACGGCCCGAACCGTTCGCCCAGCCCGTACACGACCTCGCCGACGCCGAGGCAGAGCAGGTCGCGGACGTAGTGCTTGCCGTCCAGCGTCAGGAACCCCATCCCCTTGGCGGGGCTGGTCGTCAGCACGTGGTCGCCGACGGCGAACTCGACCTTCCAGTCGCGGCTGACCCTCACCTGCAGCGCACCGGACGTGAGCGTCTCCTCGGTCAGGTGCACGTACGGCTCCGCGGTGCTCACGGGGAACTCCGGTTGCCTGCGCCGTTCACCCTCGAAGTGCGTCAGGCTCACGCCGATCACGTCCGGCATCGGTGAGGAGAACCGGACCGTCGCCACCGGGCCCTGCAACAGGTCACCGCGATGACGGATCGGGCGGGTCGGCGCGTGCACCACCAGCTCCCCCGCCGACTGGGTGATGTCGTAGACCTCGACCGGGTGCGCCGCCTGCACTCCGTCGCGCAGCAGCCAGTAACCGTTGCTGAATTTCATTCGACCGCTTTCGCCGTTCGAATTCGAATCGAATCGTTTCGATTCCCTTTTCCACGAACGAAACGTTAGCGCTAACAGCATTCGGTCGGCGAGGGATTTCAGCGGACGAACACCGGCGGTTCGTCCGCCGCCAGATCGTCCGGCAGACGCATGCCGGCCTGGCGCGGCACGAGCTCGGACTGCAGCACGATCGCCGCCGCGCCGATCGCCGGTGCCGACGCGGCCGACGGCGACAACCGCACGGAGACCGGATGCGCGGCACGGGCGACGAACGCGCGATCGAGCTCCGCGCGCAGCACCGGCAGGTAGACCGAGCCCGCGATGGCGAAACTCGGCCCGGTGAGCACCAGCACTTCGAGGTCCAGCACGTTGGCCAGCGAGCGGGCGCCCACGGCGAGGTAGCGCGCGGACCGCTCCAGCAACGCCAGCGCCCGCGCGTTGCCCCGCCGTGCGGCCCGGCTGATCGCCGCGAAGTCCGCCGCGACCGGTGCGGCGGCACGCGTCCTGCCGCCGACCAGACCGGCCGCCCGACTCAGCGCCCGGTCCGCCCGCGCCTGCGCGACGACAGCGCCGGGGCCGGCCAGCACCTCCAGGCATCCCCTTGCGCCGCACCGGCATTCCGGGCCGTCGACATCCAGGCAGAGGTGGCCGATCTCGCCGGCGTGGCCGCTCGGGCCGCGGTACGTCGTGCCGCCGAGCACCACCCCGGCGCCGATCCCGGTCCCGAGGTACAACGCGGCGAACGTCGACGTGGCTCCGACGCCACCGGACCAGTGCTCGCCGATCGCAGCGGCGGTGGCGTCGTTGTCGAGCACCACCGGCAGCCCGGTCGCCCGTTCCAGCGCCTGACCGAACTCGTGGTGCTCCGACGGACGTGCCGACACCAGGCCCAGCCCGAGGATTCGATCGCGTTCGACACCGACGCTGTCGATCAGCGCGTCGACCTCGCGGGCCATCCTGGCGACCACAACGGAAACCTCGGCGTCCCCGCACCCCGCGCGCGAGATGCGAGCCACGACCGCGCCACCCAGGTTCGTGAGCACGTAGGTGATCCGCGCTTCGTCCAGGTGCACGCCGACGGCGTAGCGCGCGAAGTGGTTGAGCTGCAACATGACCCGGCGCTTGCCACCGGTCGACTCCGCGTGCCCGGTCTCGGCGACGAGGCCCTCGTCGATCAGCCCGCGCACGACGGTGGAGATCGTGCCGCCGGTCAGCCCGGTGGCGTTGACCAGGCCAACACGGCTGATCATGCCCGCCGCCCGGACCAGGTCCAGCACGGCCGCCCTGGTGCTGGCGTGGGTCACCCGCGCCGGTCCGCTCACTGCATTCCTCCGTCGAACGACGAACTTCGCTCATCGACAAGTCGCGACCAGTAAACCATCCGGACGCGTTGACTTTCTTTGTTTAGTAACTGAAGAATCCTCGCCGCGAACCACCCAGCGACGGGGAGGATCAACGATGCTCAAGAAGCTCTGCGCACTCGGTCTGACGGTGGTCGTCGCGGCGACCGCGGCCTGTTCAGGATCCGGCGGGGGCGGTGGGGGGCGCGACACTCTCGTCGTCTACACCGGGCAGGCAGGCGACTTCCAGCTCAACTTCAACCCGTACTCCCCCACCCAGATCGAGGGGCCGGGCTCGATCTACGAGCCGCTGTTCTTCTTCAACATCGCGAAGGACACGCCGCCGAAACCGCTGCTGGGCACGGACTTCAAGTGGAACGGCGACGGCACCGAGCTGTCGGTCACGTTGCGGGACAACGTGACCTGGTCCGACGGGCAGAAGTTCACGGCGAAGGACGTGGTGTTCACCCTGGACATGGTCACCAGGACCCCGGCGCTGAACAGAACCGGCTTCAAGGGCACGACCACCGCTGTCGACGACACCCATGTCACCGTCAAGTTCCCCGAGCCCGCCTACATGGACGGCCCGCAGGTGCTCGGCCAGCTGTGGATGATGCCCGAGCACATCTGGAAGAACGTCGGCAATCCCGCGACCGAGGTGAACCAGAACCCGGTCGGCACCGGCCCGTTCCAGCTCGGCGACTTCAAGGCGCAGTCCTTCACCCTCAAGGCGAACCCGAAGTACTGGGGCGGTGAGCCCGCGGTCAAACAGGTCCGGTACCTGTCGCTGTCCGGCAACCAGGCCGGGGTGGACGCGCTGAAGGCCGGGTCGATCGACTGGCAGACAGGCCCGATCCCGGACATCAAGGACATCGAGAAGAACTACCCCGGCTACAAGGCGATCACGTTGCCGCTCAACCAGGTCGCGCTGTTCACGTGCTCCAACGCGCAGCTGGGCTGCCAGGGCGCGCAGACCGACCCGGCCGTGCGCAGGGCGATCTACTACGGCATGAACCGCACCCAGGTGAACTCGCTGGCGTTCCAGAACGTCAACAGCGAGATGTCGCCCGGTTTCACGTTGCAGCCGCGGGACGCCTCGCTGATCTCCAGCAAGCTGACCGACCGCATGGCGCCGATGAACCCGGACGTCGCCAAGGCCACCGAGCTGCTCACCTCCGCCGGGTACGTCAAGGGCGCGGACGGCATCTACGCCAAGGACGGCAAACCGCTGGCGCTCAGCGTGAAGGTGGTCGCCGGCTGGACCGACTACATCACCGCGCTGGAAACGCTGAGCCAGCAGCTGTTGCAGATCGGTGTCAAGATCACCCCGCAGCAGCTGTCGTGGAACGAGTGGGCGGACGCACGCGGCCGCGGCCAGTACGAGCTGCTGATCGACTCGGTGGAACAGGGCCCGGCGCCCGACCCGTACTACACCTACAGCTACTTCTTCTCCACCGCGACGACCGCTCCGGTCGGCCAGACGGCCACGCCGAACTTCGCCCGGTTCAGCAACCCGATCGTCGACAACGCGCTGGCGGAGCTGAAGAAGACCGACCGGGGCGACCCCGCGCGGCAGCCGCACTACGACGCGATCCAGGTCGAGCTCGAGAAGTACATGCCGTACATCCCGGTGATGACCGGCGGAATCCCCAGCGAGTACCACGACAAGGCGTTCACCGGCTGGCCCAGCAAGGACGACCTGTACGCGTTCCCGGCGGTGTGGAAGCGGCCGGACGCCTCGCAGGTGTACGCGAAGCTCAAGCCCGCCGGGAAGTGACCGTGAGCTACTACGTGCGCAAGGCCGCCTTCTACCTGGCGGCCCTGTGGGCGGCGGTCACGCTGAACTTCGTCATCCCCAGGCTGCTGCCGGGAAACCCCGTCGACATCCTGATGGCCAAGCTCCAGCAACGCGGTGGGACCGTCGATCCCGCCGCCCGCAAGGCCTACGAGACACTGCTCGGCACGGGTGGCGGCGGCTCGGTCTTCCGGGAGTACTTCGCCTACCTCGGCAACCTGCTGCGCGGCGAACTGGGCGTGTCGGTCAGCGCGTTCCCGGCCGAGGTGTCCGACGTGATCGCGGGCTCGCTCCCGTGGACCGTCGTCCTGGTCGGCCTGTCGACGCTGCTGTCGTTCCTGCTCGGCGTCGGCCTCGGCGCGGTCGTCGGGTGGAAGCGCGGCACCTGGCTCGACTCGCTGGTGCCCGCGACGACGGTGCTGTCGGCGGTGCCGTACTTCTGGCTGGCGCTCATCCTGGTCGCGCTGCTCTCGACCGGGCTGGGCTGGTTCCCGCTCAACGGCGGCTACGACGTGGTCCTCGATCCGGGCTGGAGCGGCGAGTTCCTCGGTTCGGCGATCTACCACGGAATCCTGCCCGCGCTGACGATCGTGATCTCGTCGGTCGGCGGGTGGCTGCTGGGCATGCGCAACATGATGGTCTCGGCGATGTCCGAGGACTACGTGCTGACGGCTCGGGCGAAGGGGCTGAAGGACAGCCGGATCATGATCCGGTACGCGGCTCGCAACGCGGTGCTGCCGTCGGTCGCCGGGTTCGCGATCTCGCTCGGGTTCGTGGTGTCCGGGTCGATCGTCACCGAGCTGGTGTTCTCCTACCCCGGCATCGGCTCGAAGCTGCTGCAGGCCGTGCAGAACAACGACTACGCGCTGATGCAGGGGATCTTCCTGGTGATCACGATCGCGGTGCTCGGCGCCAACCTGGTCGTGGACCTGTTGTACGGCTTGGTCGACACCCGCACCAGGGATCGGAGCGTGGTGTCATGACCTGGTCTCCCAGACTCGGCGCCGGCCTCGGGCTGGCCGTCGCGATCATCCTCTTCGGACTCGTCGGCCCGCTGCTCACCGGTGATCCCGCCACCATCAGGGACATCGGTCTCACGCCGCCTGGCGGTGAGCACCTCCTCGGCACGACGCAGACCGGGCAGGACGTCCTGGCTCAGCTCGCGCACGCCACCAGGGGCTCGCTGTGGATCGGCCTGCTCGTCGGAGTCATGGCGACCGTGCTGTCCGGTGTGTTCGGCATCTTCGGCGCCTACGCGGGCGGAGTGGTCGACGAGGCCTTCTCGTTGTTCTCCAACGTGATGCTGGTGATTCCGGGGTTGCCGCTCGTGATCGTGATCGCCGGCTTCGTCCCTCCCGACCAGCGCGGCACGGGGACGATCTCGCTGGTGCTGGCGGTCACGGGATGGGCTGCGGCGGCCCGTGTGCTGCGGGCGCAAACGTTGTCGTTGCGCAACAGGGACTACGTGGCCGCGGCACGGGTGTCCGGCGAGAGGACGTGGCGGGTGATCTGTGTGGAGATCCTGCCGAACCTGCTGCCGATCCTGGCCTCGCAGTTCGTGTTCGCCGTCGTGCTGGCGATCCTCAGCGAGGCGGGGCTGTCGTTCCTCGGCCTCGGCGCGGCCAACTCGTCGACGCTCGGCACGATGCTCTACTACGCCCAGAACGGCTTCGCGCTGCAACGGGAAGCGTGGTGGTGGTTCGTCCCGCCCGGACTGATCATCGCGCTGTTCGGCGGCGCGCTGGCGCTGGTCAACTTCAGCATCGACGAGATCATCAACCCCCGGCTGCGCGATCGCGCGCGCCGCAAGCGCGACGTGGTGGCGGTCGAGGCGGAGGTCGTTCCCGTCGAGCAGGACGCCGTGCTGACGGTCAGGAACCTCAACGTCGTGTACCAGGCCGCGACGCCGGTGCACGCGGTGAAGGACGTGTCGCTGACCCTGCGCCGGGGCGAGATCCTCGGCCTCGCAGGAGAATCCGGCTGCGGCAAGACCACGCTCGCCTACGCGATCAACCGCCTGCACCGGCCGCCCGCCGAGGTCACGTCCGGGTCCGTCACGTTCGACGACGTCGACGTCCTGGCGCTGGGACCGGAGGAGCTCCGCGAGTTCCGCTGGGTCCGGCTGTCGATGGTGTTCCAGGGCGCCATGAACTCGCTGAACCCGGTCACCCCGATCCGTGCGCAGCTGCAGGACGTCCTGCGCACGCATCGTCCTGAGATGTCCTTCCCCGACCGCGAGGTGCGGTGCGCGGAGGTGCTCCGGCTCGTCGGCGTCGACCCGGCTCGCCTCGGCGCCTACCCGCACGAGCTGTCCGGTGGCATGCGGCAACGGGTCATGATCGCGATGGCGCTGCTGCTCGACCCGCAGGTGATGATCATGGATGAGCCCACCACCGCGTTGGACGTCCTGGTGCAGCGCGAGATCCTGAACGAGATCAAGCGTTTGCGCGACGAGCTGGGGTTCGCGGTCGTGTTCATCACGCACGACCTGCCGTTGCTGCTGGAGCTGAGCGACCGGATCGCGGTGATGCGCGGCGGCGAGGTCGTCGAGTACGCGACCGCCGAGGACCTGTACCTGCGGCCCCAGCACTCGTACACGCGTCAGCTGCTGGCGTCGTTCCCCAGCCTCACCGGCGAGCGAGGAGCGCTGATCACATGACCACGCTGGAAGTCCGCGACCTCACCAAGACGTTCCGCAAGATCAACGCGGTCGACAACGTCTCGTTCACGCTCACCGCGGGTCGCACGGTGGCACTGGTCGGCGAGTCCGGGTCCGGCAAGTCGACGATCGCCAGGATGATCGCCCGCCTGGTCCGCCCGACGTCCGGGGAGATCACGCTGACCGGCCCGGACGGCGACCCGGTGCCGCGGCGGGGTTATCGCGACCACGTGCAGATGATCTTCCAGGACCCGTTCGCCTCGCTCAACCCGTTCCACACGGTCGAACACCACCTCGCCCGGCCGTTGCGGCTGCACGGACGTTCTCGCGCCGAGGTGCCCCACCTGCTGGAACGGGTCAGCCTCACGCCGGACTTCGCTTCCAGGCGGCCGCATGAGCTGTCCGGCGGGCAACGACAACGCGTGGCCATCGCCCGTGCGCTCGCTCCGGGCGCCAAGGTGATCATCGCGGACGAGCCGGTGTCCATGTTGGACGTCTCGATCCGGCTGGGAGTGCTCAAACTCCTCGCACGCCTGCAGCGCAAGGAGAACCTCGCCGTCCTCTACATCACGCACGACCTGGCGACCGCCCGGCACTTCTCCGACGAGGTCCTGGTGATGCACCGCGGCCGGATCGTCGAGCGCGGGCCGAGCGACGACGTGCTCGTTCGTCCGCAAGATCCGTACACCCGCCGGCTGGCCGCCGCCGCGCCCGATCCCGCATCTCGTTTCTCCCTGGGAGGACAGCCTTGATCCGTCAGTACCTGCACGACGGCTGGCAGCTGACCGCGACGACGACCGAGGTGCCGGACAACGTCCGGGACCGGACCGTGCCCGCGACCGTGCCCGGCAGCACGCACCTCGACCTGCTGGCGTCCGGGCTGATCACCGACCCGTTCCTCGACCAGGCCGAGACCGAGCTGACCTGGATGCACCGCGCGGACTGGCGGTACCGCACCACTTTCCTGGCCGCGGTCGTCACGGCGGACCAGCGGGTGGATCTCGTGTTCGACGGCCTGGACACGATGGCGACCGTCGAGCTCAACGGCCAGGTGCTCGGCCAGACCGCGAACATGCACCGCGGCTACCGGTTCGACGTCCGGCAGTTCCTCGTCGACGGCGGCAACGATCTCACCGTGTCGTTCTCGTCCGCGCTGACGCACGCCGAGAAGGCCGAGGCAGGGCTCGGGCCTCGCCCGCACGTGAACGCCCACCCGTTCAACATGATCCGCAAGATGGCGTGCAGCTTCGGCTGGGACTGGGGCCCCGACCTGCAGACCGCGGGCATCTGGCGGCCGGTGCGGCTGGAGCGCTGGCACACCGCCCGGCTCGCGCAGGTGCGCCCGGTCGTGACCGTCACCCCGGACGGAACCGGGCACGTCGAGCTGCACGTCGAGGTCGAGTGGGCCGGTCCCGGCGAGATCCTGACGCTGCAGATCGCGGTGGGCACTCGCGAGCACACCGTCGTGGTTCCGGCCGGGCAGCGTTCCGTGATCGCCCGTGTCGACGTGCCCGACGTCTCGCTGTGGTGGCCCATCGGGTACGGCCCGCAGCCGCTCTACGACCTGAACGTCGTACTGCGCGGCAAACAGACCACTTTGGACAGTGCGGCCCGGCGGATCGGGTTCCGCACGATCACCGTCGACACGACACCGGACGAGATCGGCACGCCGTTCACCGTCGTGGTGAACTCCAAACCCGTCTTCGTCAAGGGCGCCAACTGGATTCCCGACGACCACTTCCTCACCCGGATCACTTCCGAGCGGCTGGCACGGCGCGTCGACCAGGCGGTGGACGCGCATGTCAACATGCTGCGGGTGTGGGGCGGCGGGATCTACGAGTCCGACGACTTCTACGACGTCTGCGACGAGCGCGGAGTCCTGGTGTGGCAGGACTTCCCGCTCGCGTGTGCCGCGTACCCGGAGGAAGAACCGGTGCGCGGTGAGCTCGAGGCCGAGGCCCGCGAGAACGTCGTCCGCCTGATGTCGCACGCCTCGCTCGCGTTGTGGAACGGCGGCAACGAGAACCTCTGGGGGTTCGCCGACTGGGGCTGGCCGTGGCAGCTCGAAGGCCGGACCTGGGGTCTCGGCTACTACGACGAGCTGCTGCCGGGGATCGTCGCCGAGCTCGACCCGACCCGGTTCTACTGCCCCGGCAGCCCGTACAGCCCCGTGCCCGGACTGCACCCGAACGACGAGAACCACGGCACGCGGCACGAATGGCAGGTCTGGAACGAGGTCGACTACAGCCACTACCGCGACCACGTGCCGCGGTTCTGCTCGGAGTTCGGGTTCCAGGGCCCGCCCGCGTGGGCCACGTTGACCCGGTGGATCCACGACCAGCCGCTGTCGCCGTCGTCGCCCAGCTTCCTGACGCACCAGAAGGCCGAGGACGGCAACGGAAAGCTCGACCGCGGTCTGGCGGCGCATCTGCCGGTGCCGCAACGGTTCCCCGACTGGCACTGGGCGACGCAGCTCAACCAGGCACGGGCGGTGAGCTTCGGCATCGAGCACTTCCGCTCGTGGTGGCCACGCACGGCGGGTGCGATCGTCTGGCAGCTCAACGACTGCTGGCCCGTCACGTCGTGGGCGGCGATCGACAGCGAGGAACGCCTGAAGCCCCTCTGGTACGGATTGCGGCACGCCTTCGCGCCCCGGATCCTGACCTTCCAGCCCCGCGACGGCAAGCTCGTGCTCGTTGCCGTGAACGACAGCGATGAGCCGTGGGACGCGCACATCACGCTGGACCGGCAGACCTTCCGGGGCGTCACGCTGCACCTGACTAGACTGCGCCGGACGGTGCCGCCCAGGTCGGTCGTCGAACTGGGCCTGGACGAACCGCTCCTGCAGCCGGTGCACGACGACGCGGAGGTGATGGTGGCGACGACCGCCGACACGCGCGCGATCATGGCGTTCCGGCCCGACTCCGAGCTGTCGTACCACCCGAGTCCCCTTGTCGCCCAGGCGGAAGTGGTCAGCGGCGGCTACGAGGTCGAGGTGAGCGCCAAGTCGTTCGCACGGGACGTGGCGATCCTGGCCGATCGGGTCGCGCCGGATTCCGTGGTGGACGACATGCTCGTGCCGATGCTGGCCGGAGAGGTCCGCGTCTTCCACATCCGCACGGACGCCGTCGTCGACCCCGCGGCCTTCACCGATCCGCTGGTTCTGCGCTGTGCCAACGATCTCGGCGTGGTGCCCTGATGGACTCGTCCGCCATCGGGCTGGTGCTCGCGAGGCCCGCACGGCTGCTGGGTGTCGAGCCGTTCTTCATGGAGTTCATCGCGGGCATCGAGGAACGGCTCGCCGAGCGCGATCTCTCGGTGCTGTTGCACGTCGTGGCGGACCACGAGGCCGAGATAGCCGCGTACCGCCGCTGGTCGTCCCGCGGTCTCGTCGACGCGACCGTCGTGGTCAATCCCGTGGTGGACGACCCGCGCCCGGCGGTGCTGGTTCAGCTGGGTCTGCCCGCCGTGGTCGTGGGTGACGACCCGGATCTGCCTGCTGTGCGCACCGACCACGCCGGTCCAGTGGCCGAGGCCCTCCAGCACCTGCTCGAGCTGGGGCATCGGCGGATCGCCCGAGTGACCGGGCCTTCCGCCTTGCAGCACACGCGAGCCCGCACCGCCGCGTTGCTCTCGGGGTGTGCCGAGGCCGGCGTGGAACCCGTGATCGTGGAGGGCGACTACTCGGAGGAAGCGGGCGCCAAGCTGACCACGGCGCTGCTGAGCCGTGCCGAACCGCCCACCGCGATTCTCTACGACAACGACGTGATGGCCGTGGCGGGTCTGGCCGCGGCCACCGCGCTGGGCGTCGCGGTGCCGGCGCGGCTCAGCCTCGTCGCGTGGGACGACTCGACGTTGTGCCGCCTCGCTTCCCCTGCTTTGACCACGATGAGCGTGGACGTGCACCAGTTCGGCGTGTCGGTGGCGGAGTCGGTGCTCGAGCTCGTCGACGGCGTTCCCGTCACGCCGCGCTGGTCCCCCACCGCGCACTACGTTCCGCGCGGCACCACTGCCTCCGCCTAAAACCCCTTTCGAGCCAGCAAGGTGAACGTGTTCGGCAGCCGTCCCCGCCACGCCGCCGCATCGAGCCCGTCCCACCGCCAGAACGGTTCCGGGTGTTCCGCCACGTGCCGAAGCTCCAGCCCGGCCGCGAGCACAGCGGTGATGATCTCGGCGAGCGTCGCCTGCCACTCCATCGCACCGTTACCGGGAAACGTGTCGTTGACGTGCGACCGCTCGAAGTACCCGCGGTCCGGCCGGATCCTGGGCTCGTCCTCGTCCCACGTCCACAACGGCACCATCGGATGCGCCTCGTGCACGAACAGGTGCCCGCCCGGTCGCAGGAGCCGGGCGACGTCCGCGGCCCAGGTGCTGAGGTCCTGCAACCAGATCAACGCGCCCTTGCCCGTGTAGACGAGGTCGGCGCAGCCGTTGCGCAGCGGCACACCCGGAACCTCGGCGACCACGTACCGGCAGTCGACGCCCAGCTCGTCCGCCCTGCGCTGCGCCGCCCCGGCGGCCACCGAGCTGAAGTCGACACCCACGACCGATCGCGCGCCTTCCCCGACCAGCGCGATGTCGTCCAGGCCGTGGCCGCTCTGCAGGTGCACGACGGCGGGCCCGGAGGCCAGCAGCGGCCGGAGCAGCTCCAGTTCGCAGGCGAGCAGCGACGAGGAGTTCCTGGCCTGGTCCAGCAGTTCCCGGTACTCGCGGACGTGCTTCTGCGACGCCGCTTCCCACGCGTTCCGGTTCTCCACCCGGTCCACCCTGCCATGACAGTGGTTCGCCGCTCGACGCATCAGCAGCGCCGCGCCCAGTAACGTGAAAAATATTCGGCTGACTCGGGCGCTCGATCTTGTGGCCGGGATCACGCTTGCCTACTATCCAGTAGGTAGGAGCCGAACCCGGCCAAGTTCGGTGCTCCCCCTGGACGTGCCCTCCGGAGACCCTGCAACGTCGCCCGGACGTGGGACGTTCCGACAATCGCGCCCGCTTGCCGAAGCGCCCACTTCACCCGGAGAAGCAGCGATGAACGCACTGTCCGACCCTGCACGGAAATCTCCTGCCGGGAGCGCTCTCACCCGCCT
>JAVXWK010000270.1:0-3643 GCA_032230575.1 Pseudonocardiales bacterium
GCCTGGAGCGCCTGTCCCGCGGCCCGGATGTGCATCTGGACCGGACTCGACGGCAACGGGGGGATCGGCTACTTCGCCAACGGTGACGTCAACCTCGGTGCCCCTCCCGGCCCGAGCGGGCTGAACAACACGGCCGAGAGCGCGTGGAACCGCTCCGGCAACCGGTTCTGCTTCTACGACGGTGCGAACTACACCGGTTTCCTCGGTGACGTGCTGCCGGGGGAGCAGGGGAACATCAGGGCGGACGCGCGCAACAAGATCTCCTCGCTGAAGACCTGCTGACAAGTCCCGCGCAGCTTCGTCCTGTTCGAGGGCGAAGCTGCGCACCAGCTCGTGCACGCCGTACCGGACCGCCGAGCCTCGGCCGGCCGCGGACACCAGGTGCCAGCTGACGAGGTTCTCCAGCACCCGTTCGGTGTGGTCCTGGTCGAGGCCGAGCACGGTGGCCGCGAGCCGGCTGGACACCGCGGGCGTGGGGAGAGTTCCCAGCCGTCGCAGAACCAGCTGGTGCGACGGTGGCAGGCGCCGGTAGCTGTCGGCGATGCAGGCGCGCACGTCGAGGTCGCCGGCTTCGAGCCAGTCGAGCCTGGTGCGCTCGTCCGCGAGCCGGGCCGCGAGGTCGTCACCGGTCCAGTGTGGACGGTCGAGCAGCAGCGCCCCGGCGATCCGCAACGCCAGCGGCAGACCGCCGCACCGCTCGACCAGCGCCTCGCCCGGTGGCGTTCCGGTGATCCTGGTGAGCAGCTCGGCGGACTCGTGCGCGTCGAACAGGCCGAGCCGGATCAGCCGGGCACCTTCGAGCTCGGTGAGCGAGCGCCTGCTCGTCACCAGAAGCGCGCTACCCGGTTCGGCGGGCACGAACGGACGCACCTGGCTCGCGTCGGTGGCGTTGTCGACCACCATGAGCACCTGGCGTCCAGCCGTCACGTCCCGCAGCAGCGCCGAGCTCTGGTCCTCAGTGGACGGAACGAGGTCCTCTGGAACGCCGAGTGCGCGCAGGAACTGGTGCAGGACAGCCGTTGTGTCGTCGTGCAGCGTGGCGAAGAGCTGGCCGTCCGGGAAGTGTTCCCGCACCCGGTGGGCGAGCTGGACCGCGAACGACGTCTTGCCGATCCCGGCCGCTCCCGTGACGACCACCAGCGGCGGGAGCACGTCCGTCAGCAGATCGGCGCGGCCGACGAACTCGGACAGCGCCGGTGGCAGCCGGCGCGGCTGATGTGCCTTGCCCGGCACCGGGAAGTCCGGCTCGTGGTCGCCGCGCAGAATCCGCGAGTGCAGCTCGCGCAGCCGTGCCGACGGTTCGACGCCGAGCTCGTCCACCATCGTGCGGCGGTACGAGAGGAACACGTCGAGGGCCTCGGCCACCCGGCCGCGCCTCGCGAGCGCGGTCATCAGCTGGGCGCGGAACCGTTCGCGCAAAGGATGTTCGGCGACCACGGCCGTCAGCTCGCCGATCAGGTCCGCGGTGCCGCCGAGCACCAGGTCGGCGTCGATGCGTTCCTCCAGCACGGTCGCCCTGAGCTCGCTGAGCTGCCCGGGCCCGTACCAGCGCCCGAGCGCCTGGCGCAGCTTGATCGCACCGAGCGCCATCTCACCGTCCGCGACGAGCCGGCGCGCGGTCTCGAGATCGTCCCGCACCAGCTCGACGTCGAGCTCCTTCACGTTGGCGCGCAAAACGTATCCCGTCGGCGTGGTCGCGATCCGCTCGCGGCCGAGCAGTCTGCGCAGCCGGGAGATGACGCCCTGCAGCTGCACCTTCGCCGACGGCGGCGGCACCTCGCCCCACAGCTCGTCGGCCATCCTGCCGAGCGTCACGACCTCGTTGGCGTGCCACACGAGCAAGGCGAGCACAGTACGCGTCTGCGGTGTGCCGACCGCGACCTCGGCCCCGTCGAATTCCACCCGAAATGGCCCGAGTAAACGAAAAACCCACATGGCCCAGTACCTCCCCCAGATACTGCCTCCCCGGAATCAAGGATGGCACAGGGCGGCGGAGTCGAGGAACTTCCGCAGCAACCCGACCATTTCCGCGGGCGCCTCGAAGGGCCAGAAGTGCCCGGAGTCGAACAGGTGCACATCGCTGCCGGGCAGCTTTCCCAAGTCGGGCAGGACGGACGCGGTGATCTCCTGCTGACGCTGGGGCTGGAGAAGCGCACGCCCGAGTGGATCACGGGCATGCAGGCGCACGTGATGAAGCTCGACCAGGAGCTCAGGGACTCCGGCTGGACATCTCCGCCGCCAACCAGCGAGTCCTGCCGCACCGAGGCCGCGCACTCGCCCGAACTCCCCTGGAGTCGTACCTAGCCGGACATCCAGGGCCGGAGACGCGGCAGCCAGCCGGGCACCGCGGCGCGGTACGCGGCGTACTGGTCCCCGAACTGGCGGAGCAGAGCCGGTTCCTCGTGCCAGTGCACCATCGCGGTGAACGCGGCGGTCACGACCACGGCGTAGACGAGCAGGATCAGCTGTCCCAGCAGGAGCGCCTGCCCGATGATCAACGACAGCACCGCGAGGTACATCGGGTTGCGGACGTAGCGGTAGAACCCGCCCACCACAAGGCGATCCGGCGGCGCGACCGGCGCGGGCGTGCCCAGGCCCTCCGCCGCGAACCGCGCGAACGACGAGATCAGCACGGCGAGCGCGGCCAGCAACAGGATCGCGCCGAGCACGCGCAGCGGCACCCAGAAGGGCTCCACCCGCCACCGGGTCAGCAGCCACGGCACGAGCCCGGCCACGCCGCCGGGCGCCAGCACGAAGAACGCGGCCGAGCCGAGTACCGCCTGTCGCCTCTCCATGGCGTACACCCTTACCCGCTTTGGACCACTGCAGGTAGCTCCAGAGCGGATCCTCGGTGCCGGATTCACCTGGTCGGGCTACGGCGTGAGCCACGAACGGGGATGGCAGCGTGAGCGGTCAGGAATCAAGAAGCACCGGGCGTGGGTCGGCGCCTAGCGTTTACGGCATGACCTCAATCGACGCCATCACCCTCGAAGTCTCCGACCTCACCGCCGCGGAACGCTTCTACGCCAAGGCTTTCGGCCTCGGCTCCCGCCTCCGGTTGCGGGAGGCCCAGGAGCCCGCCACAGGTTTCCGCGGCTTCACCCTGTCCCTCACGGTGTCGCAGCCCGCCGACGTCAACGCGCTGATCGGGTCCGCGGTGGACGCCGGTGCGACCGTGCTGAAGCCCGCCTCGAAGTCCATGTGGGGCTACGGCGGCGTGGTGCAGGCTCCGGACGGCGCGATCTGGAAGGTCGCGACGTCGGCGAAGAAGGACACCGGCCCGGCCACCGGGCAGATCGACTCGATCGTGCTCCTGATCGGTGCCTCCGACATCGTCGCGAGCAAGAAGTGCTACCTCGACAACGGCTTCACCGTCGCGAAGAGCTTCGGCCGCATGTACGTCGAGTTCGCCTCGGCCGGTGACGTGAAGCTGGGGCTGTACCGGCGGCGTGCGCTCGCCAAGGACGCCGGTGTCGCGCCCGAGGGCTCGGGATCGCACCGAATCGTCGTGAACGGCGGCGCGCAGTTCACCGACCCCGATGGCTTTGCCTGGGCCGGCTCAGGGCAGGCGGGCGGCCAGCTCGGCGCGTGAGCTGATGCCGAGCTTCGTGTACACCTTGCGCAGGTGCCACTCGACCGTCCG